>DAORXQ010000028.1 GCA_035371905.1 bacterium
TCCATTTGGTGGATATGTTAAACTTGCTGGTGAAGAAATAGATAAAGAAAAATTTGAAGAATGGGAATATATGGGAAAAAGTCCTGGCATAAGAAGCAAAATTTTATTTGCTGGCTCTTTAAATAATTTAATATTTGGATTTATACTTTTAATCCCTGTATTTATGATAGGAACAATAAGTTATGAAGGAACAAAAATAGGTGATTTTATTAAAAATTTTCCAGCAGAAAAAAGTGGTTTAAAAGTTGGAGATGAGGTACTGGAAGTAAATGGAGAAAAATGTAAAACATGGCTTGATGTGACTCTCAAAATTAAGGATTATACAAAAAAATATAAGGATAAACCTTTAAATTTGAAAATAAAAAGAGAAAATGAAATTTTGATTTACAGTATAAAACCAGCACCTTATACAGTTGAAGAAAACGGGAAGAAATTAACAGAATACATTATAGGGATTCTACCAAAAGAAAAACTGGAAAAATATCCATTTCATCGTGCAGTAATTAAAAGTGGTAAGGAATTTTTTGAAATATCTTTTACAACTTTAATTGGACTTAAACTTCTTTTTCAAAGAAAACTTTCAATCAGACATTTTACAGGACCTGTTGGAATATCAGAAATAGCAGTTGCTGCATGGAAGGTTGGATTTGTAAGTTATTTACAGTTTATGGCTATTTTGAGTATAAATCTTGGAATAATAAATCTAATACCATACCCAGTTTTAGATGGAGGTCATATTTTTGGGCTTTTAATTGAAAAAATAAGAAAGAAAAGACCTAATATGAAGACACTACAGATAATTCAGAATATAGGGGCAATTTCATTAATTTTATTTGCTCTTTTCATCACATATCAGGATATTGGAAGAATTTTTGAAAGAAATTTAAAGATTAAATGAAAAATACAAAGATTGTTAAAATAGGAAATATCTGCATAGGTGGAAAAAATCCAGTTGCAATTCAGGGAATGACAAAAGTTCCTACCTCAAATCTTCCTGTTTTAAAAAAACAGATAAAAAAAATGATAAAAGAAGGTGCAGAGATAATTAGGTTTTCGGTTCTAAATGAATATGATACAGATTCAATACCTGTTTTAAAAAAAGAATTCCAAATACCATTTGTTGCAGATATTCATTATGACTGGCGCTTGGCAAAATTATCAATTGAAAAAGGAATAGATAAAATAAGAATAAATCCAGGAAATATTGAAAAGAAGTATTTGAAAGAAATAATAAAGGTAGCGAAAGATTATAATATTCCGATAAGAATAGGTTTGAATTCAGGTTCGGTTAAATTAAAAGGAGATTTGGTTTCTTCTTTAATTGATTCAGCAAAAGATATAGTTAAGTTTTTTGAAGATAATAATTTTTTTTCAATTGTGATTTCTTTAAAAACACCATTTGTAAAAGAAACAATAGAAGCATACAGAAAAATATCGGAAATTTTTGATTATCCATTACATCTTGGAATAACAGAGGCAGGAACTGGTTATCTTGCAATATCAAAATCAATTCTTGGTATTGGAATTTTATTGAATGAAGGGATAGGAGATACAATAAGAGTTTCTTTAACAGGTCCACCAGAAGAAGAAATAAAAGTTGCAAAATCAATTTTACAGTCATTAAATTTAAGAATATTTGAACCTGAAATAATATCATGTCCTACCTGTGGAAGAATGAAGGTAAATTTAAAAGAAGTTCTTGAAAGAGTAAAGAAAGAGATTAAAAAAATTGAAAAAAAATATCCTGAAATAAAAGAATTGAAGATAGCAGTCATGGGCTGTTCAGTGAATGGTCCTGGAGAAGCAAAGCAGGCAGATATAGGGATTGCAGGTGGAGATAAAAAATGGGCATTATTCAAAAAAGGCAAAATAATAGGCACATATAAAGAAAGCAAAATAGTTGAAAAACTCATTGAAGAAATTACACCCGACCATCCCACCTTTAAGGTGGACAGTGAAGATTAAGGTGGACAGTGAAGATGGTTGAGGCAAGCGGGTTTTGAGAGGGGATTTTTTATTCTGTAATTGCAGCACCAAAAGCAACAACAAATTGAGGTTCAGGCAAAACTATTATTTCTTTTTCAATAACTTTTTCTATTGAGTATTTTAATGCTGTAATTTTTGCTCCACCCCCACAGAAAACTATTAATTCACTTTGTCCAAACTGTCTTACCATTCCTGCAATTCTTGAAGCAATTGAATTAAAAAGTCCACCTGCTATATCTTCTTTCGGTGTTCCTGAAGTAATCAATGAAACAACCTCACTTTCAGCAAAAACACTACAGGTTGAATTTATCTTCACAGGATTTTTTGAATTCATTGCAAGATTTGAAAAATTTTCTACATCAATTCCAAAGACATTTGCCATCATTTCAAGAAATCTTCCTGTCCCAGCAGCACATTTATCATTCATCAAAAAATCAACGACTTCACCATTTTCGCTTACTTCAACGACTTTTGTATCCTGACCTCCAACATCAATTACAATACATTTTTTCTTTCCGATAAGATAATAAGCACCTTTTGCAACTCCTGTTATTTCAGTTATTATTTTATTTGCTTTTCTGAAAATTCTTCTTCCATATCCAGTTGAAACAATACTCTCAATATCACTTTCTTTTATTCCACTTTCTTCAATTGCTTTATTTAAAACGATTTCAGCACATTTTTCAGGTTCTGCTGTTGTTCTCGTTATTGCTTTACCCTTTATAATCCCATCTTCCACAATAACACATTTTGTAGTAACTGAACCGATATCTATTCCTGCTTTAATCCTCATTTCTATCCTATCATTTCTATAAATGCTTCTATTCTTGTTTTTAACTGTCCTGTATCCTCTTTACTTAAATCTGTCTTTAATGATAAAAAAGGTATTCCCTTTTCTTTTAGTATATTTCTTAAAACAGGTATCTGTATTTCAAAAACATTGCATAACCTTAAATTATAATAAACAACTCCATCAAGATTATATTTTTCAACAAATTCTAAAATTGCATTTATCTGTTTGTCAATTCCAATAAAACAGGAGCATAAACTTGGAGCAATATATTTGAGTGTAAGAGTTCTTATAACACTTTTTTCTGTTTCTTCATCTATCTCAACAGGATTGTAAAGATGACCGTAGGCAGAACACATTGTATCACAGGCAACATAACAACCAACTTCTTCCAGTATTTCAAGAATTTTAAAATTTGGGAAAATTATTGGAGGCCCTGCAAGTAGGATTTTTTTGTTATATTTATTTTTCTTTATTTCAATTTTTGATATTTCATCATAAAGTTTTTTGGCATTATCTGTCCATTCTTCTATTGAAGTAAAGAAAGAAGCATTCGCCATTATGAAATAATCAAAAGAGTTCATTATACCTGTTTTTTTACCCCTTAAATCATAAATTTTTCTGAAAATTCTTGTTCTTTCGTTTGTCATTTTGCAAACCTCTATCAGGTCATTTCTTTTCGGTTTTGTTTTGAATTTCTTTTTTAAATACTCATAAAAATCAGAATATGCTTTTTCCCATATTTCAATACTTTCTTTATAATCACTGTTTCTCGGTATATCAAGAAAATAAATATCCTTTACAACAGGACTTAATATTTCAGCAAGTTTAACTTTACCATCACATGAACCTGTAATAACAAGAAGGTCAAAATTATTTATTTCATTTTGTGATAAACTTCCACAGATTGCTTTTATTAAAGGACATATATCTCCTTGAATTATTTCTTCTCCAGATTCAGCACAGTGCAAATCCTCGTTACATAATCTTATAGGTATTCCACCAGATGCAATTATTAATTCCTCAGGAACAAGTGCACAAAAATATCCAACAATAGGTTTTTTTCCTTTTATTTTTTTCAATTTTTCAGTATCAATTATAACATTGTAAAAATAATTAATAGTTTTTAAATGAGAAAATCTCTTATATTTTTCTCCTTCTTTTTTATAATCAGTAAAAATTTCCGGTTTTTTGTCATAAAGATTTTCAAGAATTTTACAGTATTTTTCATCAATAAATTTTTTATTTTCTTTTTTCATTTATCATCCTTTTTATTTAAATTTTGATTCTGTAATTTTTTTCCCGAAGAAACTAACTGATAAACAACCATCCTTTGGACATATTTCAACACATCTTAAACACATAATACATCCATTTTGGTTATAAATACCATCTGTATTTTTATCGTACATTTCAGTAAGTCCCATCGGGCATGTTTCAGTACAGAGTCCACATTTATTACAATTTACCGCTTTCTTTTTAAGTTCAATTCCTGCTCCTCTGTTAAACCATGAATTTATAAGACCAACAGGGCATAGATGACACCATATTCTTCTTCCAAAATAAAATGCAGCAAGAAAAATTCCCATAACAATCCATGCAAGAATTGTAAATGTTGAAGTGATAGCATTTTCAAAATCTTTCCAACCAGGTTTAATCAAGCCGAATAAAGGACATATAAGACGGGCAGGACATATTTGACAGTACGGCAAAAAAAGATAACATTGAAATCTTCTGAAATTTGGTATTCCTATTAATGTAGAAATAAAAAAAGCAATAGCCATTATTCCATAAGAAAATAATCTTAAAGAAACTCGAAAACCCGAAGGAAATCTTTTTGCAGGTATATTCATTTTTTTCCTTATTGAAGTTATAAAATCTCCAACTGTTCCTATTGGACATACCCATCCACACCATATCCTTCCAAAAAGAAAACAGAGTAAAATAAATAGTGTTAAATGAGGGAGTAAATATTTTATATGTGTCTGCCATGTTAAATTTTCAGAAATAAAATGAAATATACATGCTTTAAATAATCCACCTCTTGGGTTAAATCTGCATATAAGAGATGGTGGATAATTTTCTAAAACAGGGTTTGTTCCTGATGGCCAGAGTATTTTTCCTTTTTCAAACTTTGTTGTTGACATAGCATCTTCAGGTGCTTTTAATTTTGGGAATAATGGTTTTCCTGTTTCTGCTTCCAATCTTGTTTTAAAAATATAGCCACCATAAACAATTAAAATCAGTGATACAATTTGAACAACCCTTCTTAAAAAAGAAATTTTGTTTCTCATACTTTTTTTGAATTTTTAATTGTTCTGAATATTGTAAAAAACAATAAAGTTAAAAGGGGAATTATATACCAGTAATATCTTACTTCAGGACTTCTATCAACCTTTACAAGTAATTCTCCAACATCTATATTGATTGACTCTGTTGAAACAGGAGTTTTTCCTATTGAAGCATTTATAATTGGTAAAACACTTGTCTGACTGAATTTATTTTTTCTTTTTACATCAATTCCATAAGTTAAAACATATTTCCTCTGTTTATTTGTATTTGCAGGAAAAAGAATTTCTGCTTCAAGAATAGAATTATCAGGCCATCTTTCAAGAACTGTTATTTTTGTTGGAATTTCTTCTCCACTGTTAAAATCATTTACTGTAATATTGTCTTCAGAAATAACAGATGAAGGAGAAAAAGATACTTTTCCATTTACATAAAAATCTCCTTTAAGTGAAGGATATGTAAAATCAATTGACAATTTTTCAGAAGATAAGCAAATATTGTATATTAATAAAAATATAGGTAGTATAAGGTTTTTTTTCATTTTTTAAGGATTCAGGACTATCTTCCCGAGATTTTTCTCACTGTGATAACCTGTTATATCCATTGCCCAGAAACTTGTTTCCTGTATTCCACTTGTTTTAAATCTTGTAATTCTTATAGACCATATTTCTTTTTCTTTTGGAGAACTAATATTCATTGAAGAAAAAGGTAAAGATATTTCAATACCCCAGTAATTTTGAACTTTATTCACAGCATATTTTATTCCATACGGATTCCATTCAGAAACCTGTTTTGTTTTATCGTACTTTTTATATACAGGATTTCCAACAGGTGAAAAACTTAAAACATATCCTGAGCCATTTCCAGAAGGAGAGAGAATTATTTCAACTTTATCATCCGAAGTTAAATTCTGTAAATTTTCATCCCTGCAGTATATTCCAATATAAAGATTATTTCTGTCATATGTTAAAAGTGTCCATGTTTTATAAATTGCTTCAGAACCTTTTGTAGAAGTGAAATTAGAAAGAACTGTTGCTTTTTTCCATGCTTCATCTCCAAATAGACCATCAATTACAGGAGGAGTTTCTATTGGTTTAATATTTGGTAGTTTACTTATATCAATTTGTGTTTCTTTTTTTTCTTCCATAGTGCTTCCAAGAGTAAATGACTTAAATTCTCTTCCTCCTCCAACAAGTTTAAATTTTATGGAGTAATTACCTGTTTTTATTTCAGGTTTTGGATAAATTGTAACTTCAAAATAGACCTGTCTTCCTTTTGGTATTGACATTTTTTTAGGAGTTACTTCAAAATCAAAAGCAGAACTTTCAGGAATTAAACTTATTTCAGCAATTCCTCTATCCATATTATTCTGAAGAAATATTTTGAAAGTTGTTTTATCTTTTACTACGAGAGAATATGTTTCCGGTTTTACAATTAAAGAATCTGCCTGTCTAAAAACATTATCACAAAGATGCGCATAGAGAAACGAAGATGATAAAATCAAAATAAAAAAAATTTTAAAAAACTCAATTTTCCTTTTCATATATTACTCCTTTTAATATAATAATACCCTTTATTTTTTTGGTGTCAACTTTTTCCATCCCACCTTTGAGGTGGGAAGTAGGAATGATTGATGGAAGCAAATTTTGAAAGGGATTTATAGGGATTTGCTAAATTCATTATGTAAAAGGTATTATAAAATGTAATTATGGGAGAAATGATTGAAAAATTTATATCAGAACTAAAAAATAAATATAAAGAAAATATTGTTAAGGTATTGGAAGTTGATGAGAAAGAAGGTAGTTTTTATCCTTTGCCTGATTTTATTCTGCCTGTTTTAAAAGAAAAACTTAAAGAAAAAGGTATTGAGAGGATTTATTTACATCAATTGAAGGCACTTGAAAAACTAAATCAGGGAGAAAACATAGTAGTAACGACACCCACAGGCAGTGGAAAGACACTTATTTATAATATTTTTATTATAAACGAAATTTACAAAAATCCGGATATTAAGGGTCTTTATATTTTTCCAACAAAAGCACTTACACAGGACCAGTTAAAAAATTTAAGAGGATTTGATATAAAAGCAGAGATTTACGATGGAGATACACCAGATGATTTAAGGAGAAAAATAAGAAGTAATCCACCAAACATAATTTTGACAAATCCAGACATGCTTCATACTGCTTTTTTACCATTTCATGAAAAATGGAGAAGTTTTTTTTCAAAATTAAAATTTATCGTTATAGATGAAATTCATACTTATAGAGGAATTTTTGGAAGTAATGTTTCCCATGTTATAAGAAGGTTGAGAAGAATATGTAATCTTTATGGTAGTAATCCTCAATTTATTTTACTTTCTGCAACAATTAATAGTCCTGAAAAATTTGCAGAAGAACTTGTTGGAGTTAAGTTTGTAAGTATTTCTGAAAGTTCATCCCCCTTACCTAAAAAATATATTATTTTTTGGAATTCTCAATATGAATCGTATTACACTCAGGCAATTGAACTTCTTAAAAAAAGTATAGATTATGGACTTACTACAGTAGTTTTTACTAATAGCAGAAAATCAGCAGAACTCATTCAATTATGGGCAGTAAAAAAGGATAGAAAAATTGAAAATATAGTTTCTTCTTACAGAGCAGGATACTTACCCGAAGAAAGAAGAGAAATTGAAAGGAAATTATTTAAGGGAGAATTGAAAGGAATAATTTCAACAAGTGCTCTTGAACTCGGAATAGATGTCGGTTATCTTGATACCTGTATTCTTTTTGGCTATCCTGGAACAATTATAAGTACATGGCAGAGAATTGGTAGAGTAGGAAGGAAAAGAGAAGGTCTTGTTATTTTTATGGCTCTTGAAGATGCACTTGACCAGTATTTTATAAGAAATCCAGAGGAGTTTGTAAAAAGGCAGTTTGAGGATGTAATAATAAATTTTGAAAATGAGATAATTTCATCAAATCATATAAAATGTGCTTCTTATGAATATCCCTTAATTCCTGATGAAGATAGAAAAATTTATGGAGATATTCTATTTAAAATTATTGAAAAAGAAAAATTTTCAAAGACAAAGGATGGAAGATTTTTTTATTCAGGGAAGCCAATTCACAGAGATTTCAGTTTAAGGACAGTTGGAGATATGTTTGCAATATTTGAGATAGATGAGGAAAGACAGATTGGAGAGATAGAAGAAAATAAAGTTATGTTTGAATGTCATCCAGGAGCAATTTATTTACATCACGGGAAAAAATATGAGGTTATATTTATAAATTTTGAAAAGAAGATGGTTGTTGTTGAAAAGAATAATGGCAGTTACTATACCCAGCCAAACTGGTGGGAAAAAATAGATATTTTGAATGTAGAAAAGGAGAAAAATAAAGATGATTTTTTGATAAAATTTGGAGAGATAGAAGTAACAACACAGGTTGTAAGTTATGAAAAAAGGAGGGAAAATGACAGGTCACTTATTGGAACTTATATGTTAAGTTTGCCTTCAGAAAAATTTAAAACGCAGTCATTATGGATAGAAATACCTGATGAAGTTGTTTATGATATAAAAGAGAGAAGACTTGATTTTCCAGGAAGTATTCACGCAGCAGAACATTCAATGATAGGAATATTTCCTCTTGTTGTTACATGTGATAGAGTGGACATTGGCGGTTATTCATTTCCATTTCATCAGCAAACAGAAAAATCAACTATTTTTATATATGATGGTTATCCCGGAGGAGTTGGTATTACAAAAATTGCTTTTGAAAGAATAGATAAAATTTTTAAAGTTGCCTATGATTCTGTTTTAAACTGTAAATGCGAAATGGGTTGTCCTTCCTGCATTGTATCTCCAAAATGCGGTAACAACAACCGTCCTTTAAGTAAATCAGGTTGCCTTTATCTTCTCTCTCTTTTAACTTCAGGAATCCGTCCTTCTGTATAGGATTTCAAGTTTTTTAAATTTATAATATAATATAATTCAAAATAAAAAACGGAGGGGAAAATGGCTATAGTTTCAATAGAAAGAATGAAAAATTTTATGAATATTTCACATGCTGCTGAGATGCTTCTTGAAAAAAATGAAAAGGAGATTTCTTTTTCTGTTAATTTAAAAACAAGAGATGATGAAATTATTTTCTGTGATGCATATGTTGTTTATCATAATGTTGTTCTTGGACCTGCAAAAGGTGGAATAAGAATGGCTCCAAATGTTACTCTGGAAGAAACAAAACGACTTGCAAAAATAATGACATATAAAAATGCTTTAACAGAACTTCCTTTTGGAGGCGGAAAATCAGGAATCAGAATTCCTGATACAAATATTGATGAGTTTACAAGAATTAGTATTTTTAAAGAATATGTTCATGCGATAAGAGAAGAGATTGTTTCAAGACAGTATATTCCAGCACCAGACCTTGGAACAGACCAGTTTGATATGTCTGTAATTTATGGAGAACTTCATATTCCTGAATGTGTTACTGGAAAACCTGTAAAAATAGGAGGACTTCCAGGGAGATTAGAAGCAACTGGTCGTTCAGTTGCAACTTCAACAAGATTGTATGTTGAAAATATTATGAAAAACAAGTTAGGAAATATTAAAGTAGCAGTTCAGGGTTTTGGAAATGTTGGTAGATGGACCTCTTTTTTTCTTTATAAATGGGGTGCGAAAATAGTTGCTGTTTCAGACATTTATGGTGGTGTTTATAATGAAAAGGGTTTTGATATTGAAGGACTTTTTAAATATGCCCCTAAAAAAAATATTACAATTTCGGATTATCCGGAGGGCGAAAAAATTTCAAATGAAGAATTACTTGAAATGGATGTTGATGTTTTAATTCCCTGTGCCTGTGAGAGTGTGATTACAAAAGAAAATGCAGATAAAATAAAATCAAAAGTTATAATAGAAGGAGCAAATGACCCTGTAACAGAAGAAGGCGATGAAATTTTGAAAAATAAAGGCATTGATGTATTACCTGATTTTCTCTGTAATTCAGGAGGAGTTATTGCTTCCTATATAGAGTGGAAAAATGCGAAATCAGGTAATCAAACAGAAAAAGAAGACACTTTTAATGAAATAGATAAGAAAATATCTGAATGTTTTCATAAAATTTGCGAAGTGAAGAAAGAACTTAAATTAACATATAGAGAATCTGCTACCTATCTTTCTGTAAAATTTTTAATAGAAGCAATGCATGAAAGAAGATGGTTATGAGTCCTGTGCTCCTGTGTAATGAAGAGAAAAAATAATTTTTACAGAATTTGAGAAAGATAGGTAATAATATTTTGATAAGGGTCTTTGGTTTGTCGTATTTTTTTTCTTATTTTACTCCCTATTCTTATTTTCTCTATCATCGCCTCCATTTTTAACTTTTCTATTCTCTCCAACAAATAGCAATCTTTTCTTTTTATTTTCCAAAAAGATGAAGTAAATTTTCAATTAAATTTTTTTAATGAAGCAACGATACCTTTTTCACTTAGATTTTTAATGAGGCAATTCGAGATTTTGACATTTTAAATTTTTTATTTTAAAATAGTAACACGAATTTTTAAAAAATAACACTAAAGGAGGAAAAGATGAAAAAAGTAAATGGTTTCACGTTGATAGAATTATTAGTTGTAGTTGCTATTATCAGTATTCTTGCTGGTATGCTTTTGCCTGCTTTATCCAAGGCAAGAGAAAAAGCAAGACAGATAACATGTGCAAATAATTTAAAACAGATAGGGATTGCTTTTGAGATGTATAAAAATGATTTTGATGATTTTTATCCACCACAGCAAAACTGGAAAACAATTTTATGGCTTTATTATGTAAATCCAAATATGAGAAACAAAATAGGTTATTGTCCAAGTAGGCATGGTAGAACAATTTCATATTCAAACTGGTACTGGGGTCAGGCATATAATTGTGGATGTCCTTCTAATATTTCAAGGGATGGTAATTTTTATCCAGGGTTTGCTGGAAAAAAAGCAGGGCAAATTAGGAATTTGAGCAAAAAAATACTTGTTGTTGAATGGGGAAGAAGTACAGATGGAAAAGGTGGTTGTGTTGCAGGACCTCCAATTGCTTCTTATACTGCTGGATGGATTGGTGGTGGGACTGGTTCTTACTGGGCTGTTTGTAGAATCCATTCAGGAGGAAGCAATATACTTTTTGGAGATGGAAGAGTTGAATGGAAAAGACCAGAAGAATATCATTCAAATACAAAAGATGTTGACAATAACGGAAATCCAATACCTTCAAATCCTGAAATAAGTTCAAACTGGAGGGAATATTGGGATACTTCTTATTAAAACTTAGAAAATTTTTAACTTTATTTTTACTTTCAAAATTTTGTTTTTCACAGACCATTATATGCACAACTTCAATACTTTCTTCAGTTGTTAAGGATATAGCAAAGGATAAAGTAAATGTTAAAACACTCGTTCCTCCTGGTATATGTCCTGGACACTTTGATATAAAGATTGAGGATTTAAAAGATATTGAAAAAGAAGGATTTATTTTTGCACAGGGTTATGAGCCATATCTTGAAAAAATTAAAAAAAATATAGAAAATCCTTATTTTAAAATTGTCCTTATTGAAACCGAAGGGAATTCTCTTTTGCCTAAAAATCAAAAAATTATTTATAGAAAGATTTTTGATGAAATGGCTAAAATTTTTCCTGCCTATAAAGAATATTTTTTAAAAAATTTTAAAACTGCTGAAAAAGAAATAGATAAAATTGATAAAAAAATAAAAGAGGGAGAAAAATTTTTGAAAGGGAAAAAAGCAATCTGTAATAAATATATAAAAGACCTTCTTGAATATTTTGGTTTTGAAATTATTGAAACATACGGAAGAAAGGAAGAATTGACGCCAGAAAAAATAAAGGAAATAATTGAAAAATGTAAAATAAAAAAATTAGATATTGTAGTTGATAATTTACAGGCAGGAAAAGATACTGGAAAAATTTTTGCGGAAGAATTTAAAACACCACATGTTGTAATTTCAAATTTCCCTTATGCCTTTGAAAATACAGAAACATTAAGGGATACACTTTATAGAGATTTTTTAATAATAATTCAGAAATTTTAAAAATGGCAGAAAAGATTAAACTTTGGGATGTTAGTATTGGCTATTTAAATCAGACAATTGTTAAAGATGTTAATTTAAAAATTGAGAAAGGAGAAATAATTGGAATTTTTGGGCCAAATGGAGCAGGGAAAACAACCTTAATATGTGGTATAAATGGAGTTGCAAGAATTATAAAAGGGAATGTTTTTATAGATAATATTCTTCTTACTTCTTTTTCAGGACCTTATTTAAGAAGAAAAATTGGTTATGTCCCACAGATTATTGATATTGACCCTTTCCTCCCAATTCTTACAGAAGATGTTGTCTTTATGGGTTTATATGGAAAAAAGGGTTTATTTGGTAAAATAGAAAAAGAGGATAAAAAGAGATTTGATGAAATTGCTGATTTTTTTGAAATTAAGAATATTTTAAAAAAACCCTTTGGACTTCTTTCAGGTGGAGAGATGAGAAAAATTCTTATAGTAAGTGCATTTTTAAAAGAACCAGAAATTCTTTTACTTGACGAGGTTTTTACTTTTCTTGATTTAAGAACAACAAAAAATTTATTCAAAAAAATTAAAGAAATCCACGAAAAGAAAAATCTTACAATTCTAATTGTTGCTCATGACATTTATATAATTGAGAATTTATGCCAGAAAGTAATAGGGATGGAAAATGGAAAAGTTATTTTTTATGATGAGAAGGAGAAATTTTTGAAATTATTAAAAGAAAATGGAAATAATTAAATATGCTTTTTTTCAGAAAGCACTGGTTGCCTGTGTTTTATCTGGAATTGCCTGCGGTATTATCGGTGTCTGGGTTGTCGTTATGAGAATTTCTTTTATTGGTGTTTCAATTTCCCATTCAGCATTTGCAGGTTCTCTCCTTGCAATCTTAATTAAAAAACCAGTTCAACTCTTTTCTTTTATTTTTACCCTTATAACATCTTCAATCCTTGGACCATTTTCAGATAGAACTCAACTACATCCAGAGACATCAATGGGTATAATTTTTTCTTTAACACTTGGTTTATCATTTTTATTTCTTGGTTTAATCCCTGAGAGTAAAAGTGAGGCACTTAATTATATGTGGGGGAGTATTTTAACAGTTGATATTTTGGATATTTATTTCCTTTTTGCTATAACGATTTTTGTCTTCTTTTTTGATTTTTTATTTTTTAGAGAGATTAAGGCACTCCTTTTTAATAGGGAACTTGCAAAGGCAAATGGTTTTTATTCAACAATATTTTTTTATTTAATTCTTTACATTCTTGGTTTATCAATAACTTTCCTTTTAAAAATAGTTGGTGGACTTCTTGTCTATGCTTTAATTGTTAATCCTGCATCTTCTGCTTATCAGATTACTTATAATATTAAAAAGATGTTTTTTCTTTCTGTTATTTTTGGTATTCTTTCAACAATTTCAGGCCTTTTCATTTCAAGTACTTTAAATATTCCAACAGGTGCTTCAATAATTCTTTTTTCAGGGTTGCTTTTTGTTTTTTGTTTCCTATTTTCACCTAAAAGGAGAAAGAATGAAAAATAAAAAGGAATTTTTTAATAATATGGCTGAAAACTGGGATAAGAATGATAAAGTCGCTTCTAACAAATATAGAAGGATTATTGAAGAACTTAAAATTGAAGATGGTTTGAAAATTCTTGATATTGGAACTGGAACAGGAGTTTTAATCCCTTATTTACTTGAAACTGGGAAAATTATTGAGATATATGCTATTGATTATTCTGAAAAAATGATTGAAAAATTTAGAGAAAAAAATTTTCCAGAAAATGTTAAAAGTTTTATTATGGATATTCATAATACAGATTTTGAAAATAATTTTTTTGATAGAATTATTGCAAATGCCTGTTATCCACATTTTGAAGATAAGGAAAAAGCAATTAAAGAGATATATAGGATTTTAAAAAAAAATGGTATTTTTATAATTTCACATCCAACAGGCAGAAAATTTGTAAATGAACTCCACAAAAAAACTCACCCATTGATAAAAAAAGATATAATTCCAGATATTAAAAAGTTGAAGTCATTTATAGAAAAGGCAAGTTTTAAATTTGGAAAAGGAATTGATGAAGAGGACTTTTTTCTCATTTCTTTTATAAAATAAATCAAAATATTAAAAATTTCAAGAAAATTATAATTTGTTGAAAAATCTTAAAGGAGGTAATTATGGAAGTGAAATTAATAGAAATGAGTTCAAATCCAGAAGAAATAATTTATTCAGCAGCAAGGCAGTGTTATTCTGAAAAGGATGCATATGATATTTTTGTAAAAGCAAAAAATATAGAAAAGAAAAAGATTGAAAAATTTATAGATGAAATTGTAAAATCAGGACATGAGAGTGTACTTGAACATGTAAAATTTACTTTTGCAATAAGTGGTATATCAAGGGCATTAACACATCAACTTGTAAGACACAGAGTTGCATCATATTCACAGCAAAGCCAGAGATATGTAAATATGGAAAACTTTAAATATATTGTTCCTCCATCAATTAAAAAAGATGAAATCCTTTCTGAAATTTTTGAAGAAACAATGGAATTTATAAAAAATTCTTACAAAAAATTGATAGAAAGATATAAAGAAATTGGAATGGTTGGTGAAGAAGCAAATCAAGATGCAAGGTATATTCTACCAAATTCAGCAGAGACAAAAATTGTTGTTACAATGAATTGTAGAGAATTATTACATTTTTTTAAAGTTAGGTGTTGTAGCCGTGCTCAATGGGAAATTAGACAACTTGCTTATAAGATACTTGAAATATGCAAAGAAAAATTACCATCTGTTTTTAAAAAAGGAGCAAAATGTGAATATCTTGGTTATTGTCCAGAAGGCGAAAAATTTACATGTGGTAAATATCCTCTTAAAAAGGAATTAATAAAAAATGATCGATGAACTTAAAAAAGTAGAAAAAAAAATTACAGGCATTGGAAGTTTACCATTTCTTGATTTGAAAGAATGTATTGATTTTATAAAAAAATACTTCAAAGATATTCCATTTTTGCCACAATTACCAAAATTGAATTTTAAAGAGGATATGAATATTCAAGTTGTTGAAAATATGCCAGGAATAAGAATTGAAAATAGAAAAATTTTGTTTGAGTATAATGAAAAGGAGATTTTAAATGTCTATCAAAAAATAGAGGAAAATGAAGTTGATTATTTTAAAATTAGCAATGAATATGGGGAAGGTATATATGAATTTTTAAAAACAGATATTGAAAGTAATTTTTTAAAAGGACAACTTGTAGGACCATTAACTTTTCTTTCAACTGCCAAATTTAAAGATGGAAAGCCATTAATTTTTGAAGAAGTATTTGAGGATATATTTGTTAAGATTAT
The DNA here is from genome assembly GCA_035371905.1 of bacterium. Classification (NCBI taxonomy): domain Bacteria; species bacterium. The sequence continues at coordinate 15,469 of DAORXQ010000028.1, forward strand.
TGGAATGAAAGGTATATATCTTTCGAGAAAAATAAAAGGAAAAAGTAAAATCCCTATAATTTTTTTTGATGAACCAGTTATGTCAAGTTATGGTTCTGCTTTTTTCCCAGTAGAAAAAGATAGAATAGTTAATATACTTAAAAATTTAGTTAATTTTTTTAGGGAAAGGGATAAAAGTTGTTTAATAGGTTTTCATTGTTGTGGTAATACTGACTGGTCTATATTTTTTAACCTTGATATTGATATTTTGAGCTTTGATGCTTTTGGTTTCCTTGAAAATTTTTTAATTTATTGGGAAGAAATAGAAAAATTTATTAAAAAGGAAAGATTTATTGCATGGGGTATTATTCCTTCTACAGATGAAATTGAAAATGTTGATTTTGAAGCGATAAAAGATAAATTTAATTTTATCTTAAAATATTTTGAAAAAAGAGGAGTTGAGAAAAAAATATTACTCTCACATTCAATTTTTACCCCATCATGCGGACTCGGTTATACAAAAGAGAAGAATTCCTATAAAAATATAGATTACTTGAATAACCTTATTGATTTAATTCAATCAATTTTGTAAATTTTTTTATTTTATCTGACCCACATATAAAACAGTTGAACCGGAAAATTTTTAGCATTTTTTACTTCTAGATTATAATTTTTCACCATACATTTTAGTAAAAAAAAGAAGATTAATGTGATAATGAAATTTAATCTTTGAAACTAAACATACACTTGACAAGGAAATAATTTTAAGGTATAATAAGTTAAGTAAAATAAAAAAGGTTAACCAAATGAATGATTTTGAAGGTTTGGAAGATTGGATAAAGAAAAGGTACTATGCGATAAGAGAGAAATTTAAAAAAAGTTCTTTCACATTTAATGATATTTCAAATTTTCTTTTTAATCTTTATCAGGACTCAAAAGAACAGACAAAGCTTATTTTATCTGAATTAAAAAAAGCAGGACTTCTTAAAATAACAAAAAATCCAGAAGACAAAAGGGAATCAATTTATGAAATTGTTGATATTCTTGAAACACCTACTCTTTTTGGGAAAATAGAAGAAAAACTAACGAAGGAACAACTTACAAACATTCTAAAAACAGCAGCAGATATAATTAGGACAAGGGTTGATTACACTTTTATTTTACTTTTACTTTTTTACAAGGCACTCTCTGATAAATGGAAAAATGAATATGAAGTTGTCAAAGAAGAATTGATGAAAAAGGGATTGAAAGAAAACGAAGTAATAAAGGAGGCAGGACAACCATATTATCACACATTTAACTTCAGACAGGACTTATTATGGGATGGGTTAAGAAAAGAACCGATAAAACTTCCTGAAAACCTATCAAAAAATTTAAAAGAATTATCTGAATTAAATCCTGATTATAAGGATATTTTCATTCAGTTTGATTTTCATCAATTTACCTCAAATCCAGAAAATCAGATAATTTTAAATAATCTTTTTGAACTCTTTAGTAGATACTCTTTTGAAAATGTTGAGGAAGATATACTTGGAGATGCTTATGAGTGGATACTTAAATATTTTGCTCCAACAAAGGCAAAGGAAGGAGAGGTTTATACGCCAAGGGAAGTTATTAGATTGATGGTTGAAATTTTAGACCCTGAACCAGAAAAATGGATATATGACCCTGCCTGTGGAAGTGCTGGAATGCTTATAGTTACCTACCAGTATGTGAAGGAAAAATATGGAAAGGAAAAGGCAGAAAAACTATTCTTATTTGGACAGGAATACAATCCAAAAACACTTGCACTTG
>DAORXQ010000029.1:0-6081 GCA_035371905.1 bacterium
TACAAACCATACAACAATCATAAAAAATTTAATAAAAATTTTCAATCATAAACAAGGTGATTTTGATGATTTGAAAGTTGAAAAAACAACCTCTAGATATGAATATGTTTTAGGATGATGTAAAACTGGTAAAATACAGGATAATTATATTTATCAGACTGCTAGAGAAGAAGAAATAACGATTTAACTTTTATGACGAATAAATAAGATATTTTTGATTTTCTTTTTTTGAGAAGTAATTAAAAAACTGAAAGAAACTGGAATTGACAAAGAAACGATGATTATGATAAATTTAATCATAGAGAACAACTTGTATCGCAGGATTTCTTTCTGTATTATAGGTCGCGTAGTATATCTATGGATTGTAAAGGAATGAAAAATGGAATTTTTTGATATAAAGAGCGGAATTGGAGTTTTTTCAAAACCAACTGGTTATACAGAACCTGAAGAACTTTTGAGAATAATGAAAAATTATTCAATAAAAAAGTCGCTTGTTTATCATGCTTTAAGTAGAGAAATATCACCTGTTGAGGGGAATAAAATACTGATTGAAAAAATAAAAGAATTTGAAAACTTAATTCCTGTTTATGGTTTATTACCCAGAAATTCAGGCGATATTGAGAATTTTGAAAGATATATTGAAAAGGCGATTAAAGATGGAGTAAAAAGTTTCCTGATAACATATAATACATTTAAAATTCCACTTTCTCATTATTTATATTCAGAAACACTGGAAATACTCAATGAATTCAAATTACCGGTTATAATTGACCCCACTTTACCTTTTTCAAACTGGCAGGTAGATTCAGGTGACTGGCAGAGTATAAGATTAATCTGTGAAAAATATCCTGATTTACCTGTTATTTTTACAGAATTCAGAACAAGGTATCATATAAGGATTGTTATTGATTTTATTAAAAATTACAAAAACTTTTATTATGATGTTGGAAGTTGCTGGAATTACAGAGTTGTTGAAAAACTTGTGGGAATAAAAAATGGAGAAAATTTAGTTTTAGGGACAAATCTTCCTTTTTCAGAACCCGGACAATCTCTCGGTATGATTCTTTGTTCTGATATTTCCGAAAGCATAAAGAAAAAAATCGCATATGGGAATATTGAAAAAATAATAGTGAAAAATGAGTAAATTAAAAGAAAAATTTTTAAAAAGTGAAAAACTGGAAGTAGAACTTTATGATATACATGCTCATATTGGTGGATATAACAGGGACTATCCTGTTTTTGATGGAGAAAGTAGAAAAATAATAGAGGAGATGGATAGATTGAATATAAAAAAAGCGATTGTTATGCCTTTAGGAGTGTATGGAACTGAATGGTTTTATCAGAATGAAAAACTTATAAATGATTGTAAAAAATATTCTGAAAGATTGGTTGGATTTTGTCTTGTCAATCTGAATTATCCTGAAAAAGTAATAGGGAAGGAAATAACAAGATGTAGAGATGAAGGAATAAGAGGAATAAAGTTGATAGCAAGTTACCAGAATTGCGAGGATACAGATAAAAAAACAGAATATGTCTGTGAATATGCAAATCATTATAAAATGCCAATTTTAAATCATAACTGGGGAAATCCTGATTTTCTTGAAAAAATGGTAAAAAAATATCAGTATATTCAGTATATATGCGGGCATTTTAGTTTTATATGGAAGGATGTTGTTAATAATTATGAAAATGTATGGTTATGCACCTGTAATTATCTTGGATTTGGAACTGTTGAAAAAATGGTAAATGAAATAAGGAATGACAGAATCTGCTGGGGTTCTGATTTTTCTGACTTACATTTTGGTTTTACTCTCGGTCCGATTTTGCTTTCTTCAATAAGTGATGAAATTAAAATAAAAATAATTTCTGAAAATACAAAAAACCTTATAGAAAGATACTGCATTTAAAATAAAAAAAGAAATGGGGAAAAGTATAATTGAAGTTGTTAAAAAGAAAAATGTAAAGTGTTCGCCTGTGGATATAGAAGATGTTAAAGTTGATGGATTCTGGAAATATGTGATGGAAAGAAACAGGGAAATAAGTATACCTAATCTTTATAAACTTTTTGTTCAATATAAGACAGTAGAAAATTTTGAAATTGAAGCAGGATTAAAAAAAGGAGAAAAAACAGACCGGCTTGCAACTGACTCTGATTTATATAAGTGGATTGAAGGAGTTAGTTGGGATTTGCAGAATAAATGGGATGAAAAAAGAGTAAAACATCTTGATAAATTGATTGAAATAATAAAAAAGGCACAGAAAAAGTCAGGATATTTAAATACCGCTACTTATATTAAAAAAGAGTTTGAGAATTTATATTCACATCATGAACTTTATTGTGGAGGACATTTAATTCAGTCAGGCATAGCACATTACAGGTCTACTGGAAAAGAAAATCTTTTAAATATTGCTATTAAGTGGGCTGATTATATATGTAAAAAATTTGGTAAAGGAAAAATAGAAAAAACAGATGGACATCCTGAAGTTGAAATGGCTCTTGTTGAACTTTACAGAACTACTAAAGAAGAAAAATATTTAAAACAGGCAAAATTTTTCCTTGAGATTGAAAATCCTTACTATTCTGGTCTTCCAAACATTCCATTTTTAAAGTTTTCAGAACTCACAGGCCATGCTGTAAGGATGATGTATTTATGTTCTGGTGCTACTGATTATTATATTGAAACAGGAGATAAAAGATATTTGAAAGTTCTTGAAAATTTATGGAAAAACCTTGTTTTAAGAAAAATTTATATTACAGGTGGAATTGGTTCAAGATATGAGGGAGAGGCGATTGGAGTACCTTATGAACTTCCGAATTTAAGAGCATACTGTGAGAGTTGTGCATCTATTGCTTTAATGATGTGGACTTTCAGAATGTTTTTAATAAAAGGAGAATGTGAATACTTTGATATTTTTGAGACAACACTTTATAATTCATTTCTTGCTTCAATTTCTTTTGATGGTAAAAAATATTTCTATGTCAATCCTTTATCCTCAATAGGTAATCATGAAAGAAAAGAATGGTATAGAACAACATGCTGTCCTCCAAATATACAGAGATTTATTTCATCTTTGCCGGGTTGTTTTTATTCAATAAGTGAGGATGGAGTTTATGTTAATCTTTATGATACCTCAACTGCAAACTTAAAATTAAATACAGGAAAAAGAATTAAAATTGAGCAGAGAACAGGATATCCATGGAAAAATAAAGTTTTGATTTCTGTTAATTCTGAGGCGATTTTTAATTTATATTTAAGAATTCCAAAATGGAGTGATAAGACAGAAGTAAAAATTGGAGAAAAAATTTATAATGTGGAAAATGGAAAATATTTTAAAATAGAAGCGAAGGATAAAACTAAAATAGAGATAAATTTTGATATTAGAGGTGAGTTTTATTCAGGTAATCCAAATATAGAAAGTGTGAGAAATTGTTTTGCAATAAAAAGAGGTCCCCTTGTTTACTGTCTTGAAAGTATAGATAATCCAGATATAAATCTTTTCAATACTTTATTGTGGGAACAGGAATTGAAGGAAAATTACGAGGAAATTTTTGGGGGAATTATAACTTTAAATGGAGAAATTTTAACAAGTGATGAAGAATTACCTTTATACGAAAAAAATAAGAAAATTAAAATAAACTATAAAAAGAAAAGATTTAAGGCAATTCCTTATTATTTATGGGCAAACAGAGGTAGAAGTCAAATGAATGTCTGGTTTCTGAAAAAATAATCTCATTCCTTATCCGTCTTTTTCTGTTTTAAAGCGAGGTCAATGAAAAATTGCTGAATTTCTTTATTGATTGATAAACTTTTATTATTCTGGATAGGAAATAAAAACTCAATTTTTTTAAGAAAATATTCTTCTTTTTTTTCTATAAATTCAAATGATATATATGCATTTCCAAATTTTTCAAAATTGACCTTATAAATTGATAAATAACTTTTTAAATTTTCAATTTCTTCAAAAGGTCCTGTTTTTAATGATAAAGCAATAATTTCTTTTTCCGTAGAATTTACCTTTGAAAAGTTTCTTATATCACCAAGTTTTTCAATTATAAATTCAAGACCTTTTGTTATCGCTTCTTTATCATTTTTAAAATTTTTTTCATCATAATTTTCCGGTAAATAAAAACTGTTAAAAACTTCTTCATATTTTTCAGCAGTAAAATTAAATAGTATGTTTAAAGAGGCCTCTTCTAACTTCTTATTTTGAGAGAAAACCGATGAAAGAAAGCCAGTTAAAATTAAAAAAAATAATTTTTTACCCATTAAAAAAATTATAATATAATTTTTCTAAAGTTTTAAACTTTTTTGTATTTTTTAAAAATGGTATAATTTCTAAAAAGGAGCAAAGATGGAAAAAAAGATAGAAAAACAATTGAGTTTACCTTTTAAAAATGCTCTTCAGATGAGTTTAAGAAATTTTAAAATAAGATTTGGAAGGGCAATAATTGTAACAATGTCAATTTTACTCGGTATTGCTTTTTTTATGTCTGTTATGGCTTCAAATGTTTTTACCATGGCTTTAATAGAAAAGGGTCCTGAAAATATAAGAACTTTGCTTGTTGAAAATCTTGCAGAACTGAAAGTAAGACAGACATGGCTGGTAACTCTTTCTCTTCTTGTATGTACTGTTGGTATTATAAATTCAATGCTTATGGCTGTCACTGAAAGATCAAGAGAAATAGGAACAATGAAATGTCTTGGAGCACTTGACAGATTTGTTATGGAATTGTTTTTACTTGAAGCAATGATTCACGGTATCGGTGGTTCAATTATCGGTAGTTTTCTGGGTATTTTAATTATGACTCTTGTTTATGTAATCCAGTACAAAAAAATAATTCTATCAATTTTTCCATTTTTACCACTTTTAAAATATGTTGGTATTTCAATAATCCTTGGAACAGGACTTGCTATAATTGGAGCAATTTATCCAGCAATTGTTTCAGCAAGAATGGAACCAGCCGAAGCAATTAGAAGAGAAGTTTAAAAAAGGAGGGAAATATGCCAAGAGAAGTAATAGTAAGAACGATTGAGTTAAAGAAAACATATATGCTTGGGAAAATACCATTACATGTTCTTAAAGGGATTGACCTTGAAATTTTAAAGGGAGAGTATATTTCTATTATGGGACCATCCGGGAGCGGGAAAACAACTTTATTTAATATGATAGGAGGACTTGATAAACCATCGGAAGGTAAGGTTTATATTGATGAAGTTGATATTGCACAACTTGATGCTTATGAACTTGCATGGCTCAGATGCAGAAAAATTGGATATATTTTTCAAACATTCAATTTAATTCCTGTTATGAGTGCACTTGAAAATGTCATGCTTCCGATGATTTTTGCTGGAATGACCACAGATGATGCAAGGGAAAAGGCAAAATCATTACTTGAATTGGTAGGATTAGGAGAAAGATTGCATCATAAACCATTTGAACTTTCTGGAGGACAACAGCAGAGAGTAGCAATAGCAAGAGCCCTTGCAAATGACCCTGCAATTATTCTTGCAGATGAGCCAACAGGAAACCTTGATTTAAAAACTGGAAAGGAAATAATAAATCTTTTAAGACAGATGAATAAGGAAAAACAGGTAAGTATTATTACGGCAACCCATGATTTAAAAATGCTTGATGTTTCAGACAGGGTTATATGGATAAGGGATGGAATGATTGAAAGGATTGAAGACAGAGAAAACCTTGATATAAGAGTGGGTCATGTAGAAGGAGAGGAAGCCGGTTAATAAAATTTTACCTGCCTTAAAGGAGAGACAATTGAAATTAGGAATAATTGGATTTGGAAATATGGGTTCTGCTATTATTAGTGGTATTCTTGAAAAAAAAGTTATAAAAAAAGAAAAGATTTTTGTTTTTGATGTAGATAAAGAGAAAATAAAAGATATCCCTGCAAATGTAGTTGAAAATAATAAAGAAATTGTGGAAAATTCAGATTTGATAATAATAGCAGTAAAGCCAAAAGATGCTGAAAATGTTCTTTGTGAAATAAAAAACTATCTGAATTCAGAAAAGATACTCATTTCAATAATGGCAGGGATTAAAATAAAAAGAATAGAAGAAATT
>DAORXQ010000029.1:6091-16727 GCA_035371905.1 bacterium
AATTATCAATAAGAAAATACCGATTATAAGAACAATGCCAAATTTAAATGTAAAAGTAAAATCAGGGATAATAGTTTATTGCTCAAATAAATACGGTAAAAAATATGAAGATATTGTTAAAAAAATTTTTGCTCCGTGTGGAATTGTGTTAAAAATGCCAGAAAATAAATTTGATACAATAACAGCAATAAGTGGTAGTGGTCCTGGGTTTTTGTTTTATATAGCAGAGGAATTTAAAAAGATATGTATTGAAAAAGGTATTTCTTCAAAAATCTTAAAAGATTTAATCTCCTATCTTTTTTATGGAACAGGGAAGATGCTTGTTGATACAAAAATAGAGCCGGGTAAATTGAAAGAAATGGTATCATCTCCTGGTGGGACAACTATAGCGGGTTTAAGTATTTTCGAAAAAAGAAAATTTGGTGATATTCTTAGAGAAGTAATAGATGCGGCAGAAAAAAGAAGTAAAGAATTATCCAGTAATTAGATATGTATATGATTAGAATTAAACCCCACCATTTTGTAGATATTGTGAGAGATTATGGGAAAGGTATAAAAGAATATACTCCACATCCTTACGGACATGCTTTACATATCATTGCTAAAAAAATTTTAGGCGATTTAGATATAATAATTCAGATTGAACTCGGAATAGATGATATATGCGAGCCCTGTATTCATAATGTAAATGGAGTTTGTGATGATTTAATAGATACTTCTTTTAGACCCCAAGCACCGGAATCAAAAAATGAGTGGAATCTTCTTATTGATAAAAGATGGTGTAATGTGCTTAATATAAAACAGGAAGACCTCATAGGAATTAAGGAATTGTGTAAGAGGATTAAAAATTGTTCTTATTCTGATATAAAAAATATTTACAGAGAACTTCCCGAAAATATGATTGTTGAAAGAGAGAAAAATATAAAGAAAGGACTTGAATTAATTTTGAATAAGAAATTTTAATTCAATGTTGTTTTCTTAATTTGACTTTTTTACAATGTAGATTTATTATATTAAAATTCAAGGAGAAATTAAATGAAAGGAGCACAGATTTTTGTTGAATGTTTAAAGAGAGAAAAAGTTGAAGTTATTTTTGGTTATCCGGGTGGCGCAGTTTTACCTTTGTGTGATGTTTTGTATGATAGTGGAATAAGATTTATTTTAACAAGACATGAACAGGGTGCTGCACATGCTGCTGATGGGTTTGCCCGTTCTTCTGGAAAGGTCGGTGTTTGTCTTGCCACAAGTGGACCCGGTGCAACAAATCTTGTAACAGGAATTGCCACTGCTTATATGGACTCTGTTCCAATAGTTGCAATTACAGGACAGGTAGCAACTCATTTAATCGGTAATGATGCTTTTCAGGAAGTAGATATAACAGGGATTACAAGACCCATAACAAAACATAACTACTTAATAAAAGATATAAATGAAATTCCAAAAGTTGTAAGAGAAGCTTTTTATATTGCAAAAACTGGGCGACCCGGTCCTGTTTTAATTGATTTTCCTGTTGATATTCAGAGAAAAGAAGGTGATTTTTACTGGCCTGAAAAGATAGAAATGAGAAGTTATAAACCTGTATATGAAGGGCATCCATTACAGATAAAAAAAGCATGGGAACTGATAAAAAATTCAAAAAGACCTGTTTTAATTGCAGGAGGAGGAGTTATAATTTCAAATGCAAGTGATGAACTGAAAAAATTTGTTGAAAAAACAAATGTTCCTGTTGCATTTACATTACTTGGTCTTGGTTCTCTTGATGTAGAGTGGGAATATTCTCTTGGTATGCCTGGAATGCATGGTACAAAATATGCAAACTATGCAATTGTTGAGTCAGACCTTTTAATTTCAGTTGGATGCAGATTTGATGATAGAGTTACTGGAAAGATTGATGAATTTGCTCCACACGCAAAAATAATTCATATAGATATAGACCCTTCTGCAATAAGTAAAAATGTTGAGGTTGATGTTCCAATAGTTGGAGATGCAAAACATGTATTAAAAAAATTAAATGAAATGGCTGAAAAACTTGATATAGATGAATGGCTTAAAAAAATAAAAGAGTGGAAGGAAATGTATCCTTTGAAATATGAAAGAAATGGTTTAAAGCCACAGTATATAATAGAAAAGATTTCTGAATATACAAAAGGAGATGCAATAATATGTACAGAAGTCGGACAGAATCAAATGTGGACAGCCCAGTATTATAAATTTAAAAAACCAAGAACTTTAATAACTTCCGGTGGACTTGGAACTATGGGATATGGTTTTCCTGCTTCAATTGGAGTGAAAGTTGCAAATCCAGATAAAATTGTTATAGATATTGCTGGAGATGGAAGTATTCAGATGAATATTCAGGAACTTGCAACTGCTGTTTACAATAAAATTCCTGTTAAAGTTTTCATTTTGAATAACTGTTATCTTGGAATGGTAAGACAGTGGCAGCAACTTTTTTACAATAGAAGATATGCTTTTACCTGTCTTGAAGGAGGCCAACCTGACTTTGTTAAACTTGCTGAAAGTTATGGAGCAATTGGATATAGGGTAACTACAGAAGAAGAATTTAACAAGATTTTACCAGAAGTTATGGAAATAAATGATAAGGTTATTTTTGTTGATTGTAGAGTTGAGCCAGAAGAGAATGTATTTCCAATGGTTCCTGCTGGTGCTTCTTTAAAACAGATTCTTGATGGACTTGCATAAATGGAGGGAAAATGGGGAAAAATAATAATGAAAATAAAATAGAATCGCACATAATTTCAGTTACAGTTGAAAACAGATTTGGAGTTCTTGCGAGAATTGCGGGCCTTTTTTCAGCAAGGGGTTATAATATTGATAGTTTGTGTGTTGCAGAAACAGAAGACCCTTCTATTTCACGGATGACAATTGTTGTGAAAGGTGATGAGAAAATTTTAGAACAGATTTATAAACAACTTAATAAACTCATTGATGTTATAAAAGTTCAGGATTTAACGAAGGAAGACCATATAGAAAGAGAACTTGCTTTAATAAAAGTAAATACTTCTAATTTCAATGAAAGACAGGAAGTAATGCAACTCACAAATATTTTCAGGGCGAAAATTGTAGATGTTGGTAAAAAAACATTAACTATTGAAATATCAGGAAGTGGTTCAAAAATAAGAGCAATGCTTGATTTACTTAAAGGTTTTGGAGTTAAAGAAATAATAAGAACAGGGAAAATAGCAATTACCAGAGAATTTAAATAAAAAAGGAGGAAAACGATGGCGAAAATTTATTATGATAAAGATGCTGATTTAAAGTTTTTGAAAGATAAAGTTGTTGGAATTATTGGATATGGAAGTCAGGGAAGAGCACATGCATTAAATTTGAGAGATAGTGGATTAAATGTTATTGTGAGTGAACTTGAAGGAACTCCAAATTATGAAAAGGCAAAAAAAGAAGGATTTGAACCAATTTCTGCAGACCAGTTAACCAAAAAAGCAGATGTTATTATGATTTTGGTTCAGGATAATGTTCAGCCATTCGTATATAAATCTCAAATTGCTCCAAATTTAAGTAAGGGGAAATATATTGGTTTTGCACATGGTTTTTCAATTCATTACAGTCAGATAGTTCCTCCAAAAGATGTAAATGTTTTTATGGTTGCACCAAAAGGACCTGGAGACCTTGTAAGAGACCAGTTTACAAAAGGTCAGGGTGTTCCATGTCTTGTTGCTGTTTATCAAGATTCAAGCGGAGATACCTTAAATATAGGACTTGCTTATGCAAAAGGAATTGGAGGAACAAGATGTGGAGTTGTTGAGACAACATTTAAAGAAGAAACAGAAACAGACCTTTTTGGTGAACAGGTGATACTATGTGGTGGAGCAACTGCATTAATTAAAGCAGCATTTGAAATTCTCGTAGAAAATGGTTATCAGCCAGAAGTTGCTTATTATGAAACATGCCATGAACTTAAACTTATTGTTGATTTGATAATTGAAAGAGGAATACAGGGAATGAGACAGGTTATAAGTGATACAGCAGAATATGGAGATATGACAAGAGGACCAAGAGTTATAAATGAGAGTGTAAGAGAGGAAATGAAAAAAATATTAAAAGAAATACAGACAGGAGAATTTGCAAGAGAATGGATACTTGAAAACAGTGTTGGAAGACCTGTATTTAATGCTTTAAGAAGACAATCAGAAGAACATTTAATAGAAAAAGTTGGAAAGAAAATGAGAGATATGATGCCCTGGCTTAAGAAATAATTCGGAGGACGGGGTTTGGAAAATAATGAGGACTTTTATAGGGATTGATTTGCCTGATGATATAAAAGAAAATTTAAAAGAAGTTGTTGATAGATTAAAAAAAATAAGAGAAGCAAAACCAGTTAAAATTGAAAATCTGCATATAACTTTGAAATTTCTTGGAGAAGTAGAAGAAAAGGATATTGAAGAAATAAAGAAAAAACTTGAAATATGTGCAAATAAATTTAAAAGTTTTGGTGTTGAAATAAAGGGGATTGGGGTATTCCCTTCAGAAAAACGTATAAGGGTTCTCTGGATAGGTGCAGAAGATGAAGGATACCTGAAGAAACTGAATAATGAGATAGAAGAAGAAATGAGTGAACTTGGTTTTGAAAAAGAAAAGGAATTTGTTTCACATATAACAGTTGCAAGATTCAAAAGTGTTCCAAATTTAAATTTTATAAGAGAAATTTCTGAAAAATATAACAATTTTTTATTTGGGAAGTTTAGGGTTGAAAGTTTTAATTTATATGAAAGTAAATTATTACCGGAAGGACCTATTTATAAAGTAGTTGCTAAATTTCAACTGCCTCAATGATTTCCACTGCCCACCTTAAAGGTGGGAGAGAGGTGGTTGACTTAAAAAAAAGGAAAGGGTATTATAATCAAAACGGAGGGGAGAATATGGATAAGGAAAAAGCACTTGAAATGACAATATCTCAGATAGAAAAGGAGTTTGGTAAGGGTTCAATAATGAGACTCGGAGAAAAAAGATTGATTGAGGTTGAAGTTATCCCAACAGGAGCTATTTCTCTTGATATTGCTCTTGGAGTTGGAGGAATTCCAAGAGGTAGAGTAACAGAAATTTTTGGACAGGAATCAAGTGGAAAGACAACCCTTGCTCTTGAAATTCTTGCTCAGGCACAGAAACAGGGAGGTACTGTTGCATTTATTGATGCTGAACATGCGCTTGACCCCAATTATGCAAAAGCACTCGGCGTAAATATAGAGGATATGCTTGTAAGTCAACCAGATACAGGTGAACAGGCACTTGAAATAGCAGAAGCACTTATAAGGAGTAATGCTATTGATGTTGTTGTTATTGATTCAGTTGCAGCACTTGTTCCAAGAGCAGAACTCGAAGGAGAAATGGGAGATAGTGTTATGGGACTTCAGGCACGACTTATGTCTCAGGCATTAAGGAAACTAACCGGATATATAAGTAAGTCAAAAACAGCAGCAATTTTTATAAATCAGGTCAGGGAAAAAATAGGTGTGTTTTTTGGTAATCCAGAGACAACCCCTGGTGGAAGGGCTTTAAAGTTTTATGCATCAATTCGTATGGAAGTAAGAAGAATTGACAGTATAAAAAGAGGGAATGATATAGTAGGCAGTAGAATAAAGGTTAAAATAGTTAAAAATAAAGTTGCTCCACCATTTAAAGAAACAGAACTTGATATTTATTATGGTCAGGGAGTAAACAAGGAATCATCTTTAATTGAGGCAGCACTGAATTATGGAATTTTGGAAAAGAAAGGAAGTTATTTTTCATACGAAGGAAAAACTCTTGGGCAGGGTATAGATAATATAATTGAAAACTTAAAGAAAAATCCTGCTCTTTACAAAGAAATAGAGAAAAAAATTAAGGAAAAAGTAGGACTTATAAAAACAGAAATAAAAACAGAAAAAAAGGAGGGAAAAGATGATGAAAGAAGTTAATGTTGCTCTTATTGGTTATAAATTTATGGGGAAAGCACATTCGTTTGCATATAAAAATGTATCTCTATTTTTTGACCTTCCTGTTAAGGTGGTTATGAAAGTTATCTGTGGAAGGACAGAAAAGGCAGTAAGCCAGGCAAAGGAAAAATTTGGCTGGCTTGAATATGAAACCGACTGGAAAAAGGTTGTTGAAAGAAAAGATATTGATTTGATTGATATTACTACCCCTCCAAATGCTCATAAAGATATAGCAATAGAGGCAGCAAAAAATGGAAAAATAGTTTTCTGTGAAAAACCACTTGCTTCAACTTTAAAAGATGCCTATGAAATGCTTGAAGCAGTTGAAAAATATGGTGTTAAGCATGCAATATGCTTTAATTATAGAAAACTTCCTGCTATTGGACTTGCTAAAAAACTTATAGAAGAGGGGAAAATAGGAAAAATTTATCATATGAGAGCGGTTTATTTACAGGACTGGATTGTTGACCCTGATTTTCCACTTGTCTGGAGATTACAGAAACAGGTTGCTGGAAGTGGTGCCCATGGTGATTTAAATGCTCATTTAATTGATATGGCAAGATACCTTGTGGGTGAATTTGATGAGGTTGTTGGAATTAATGAGACATTTATTAAGGAAAGGCCTGTTTTAAAGGCAAAGGAAGAACTTGAGACAGGACTTGGTGAATTTAAAGAAAAGGCGGAGGAAAAAGGAATTGTTGATGTTGATGATGCTACTATTTTTCTTGTAAGATTTAAAAATGGTGCAATTGGTTCTTTTGAAGCAACAAGATTTGCTCCTGGCAGGAAAAATGGTCAGAGATTTGAGATAAATGGAAGTAAGGGAAGTATTGTATTTAATCTTGAACGACTTAACGAACTTGAATATTACAGTAGAGATGATGAAAGTGGAACTCAGGGTTTTAGAACTATTATAGCAACAGACGCTTCCCATCCTTATGCTGCAAACTGGTGGCCAGCAGGTCATATAATCGGTTATGGAGAGGCATTTGTAAATATGGTTGCAGATATATTCAATTCAATCTCTAAGGGAGAAAATCCCAGTCCAAATTTCTATGATGGAGTTAAATGTCAGGAAGTCCTTGAAGCAGTTGACCAGTCAATTAGGGAAAGAAAATGGATTAAGGTGAAATAAACCTTTTTGTTCTGAAAATCATCTAAATAATCAAAAGGAGGCAGAAATGAAAAAAAATATAATGATAGGGTTTATTTTTGGATTGATTTTTTCAGGACTTGTTTTTACTGGATACAGTGCAATTGAAAAGAAAACAGAAAGTAAAAAGTTTTATTCAGGAATAATTACGCCCACATCTCTTGATGAACCTCTTACTTTACAGAGTGCATTTGTTCAGGTTGCAAAATCAGTTAAACCTGCAGTTGTTCAGATTACAACAGAAAAGATAGTTACATATAGATACTGGGACCCATTTGGAGATCTGGATGAATTTTTCAGGTCTCCTTTTGAAGAATTTTTTGGTACACCAAGGAGAAGACAGCAACCAAAAACCTATCAGAAAAAACAGGAAGGACTTGGTTCAGGTTTTATAGTAGATGAGGATGGATACATTTTAACAAATAACCATGTTATTGAAGGAGTTGATAAAATACTTGTTAAACTTCTTGGAGATGAAAGAAAGTATGAAGCAAAAGTTATAGGAACTGACCCGAAAACAGACCTTGCTTTAATAAAGATAAATGCTGGAAAGCCTTTACCTTATGTTAAACTTGGAGATTCTGATAAAATTGAGGTAGGTGAATGGGTAATTGCTATTGGAAATCCTTTTGGACTTGAAGAAACAGTTACAGTTGGAGTGGTAAGTGCAAAAGGAAGAAGCGGTTTTGGGATAACTCAATATGAAGATTTTATTCAGACAGATGCAGCAATCAATCCAGGTAATTCAGGTGGTCCTCTTGTTAATATAAGAGGAGAGGTAATAGGAATAAATACATTTATAATTGCTCCTTATGTTGCACAGGGTGTTGGTTTTGCCATCCCAATAAATCTTGCAAAAAAAGTTTTTACTCAATTAAAGGAAAAGGGAAAGGTTACAAGAGGATATCTTGGAGTGTACCTGCAAGCACTTGATGAAGAACTTGCAAAATCATTTGGTTTGTCTGAAATAAAAGGTGCTCTTGTTGCTCAGGTTTTAAAAGATAGTCCAGCGGAAAAGGGTGGAATAAAAGATGGAGATGTAATCATTGAATATGATGGAACTGAGGTTAAAGATGTTAAGGATTTACAGATGAAGGTTGCAAATACTCCTGTTGGGAAAAGAGTTTCAGTTGGTATATGGAGAGATAAGAAAAAAATTGTTTTAAATGTTACAGTTGGAGAAATGCCTGCTGAAGAACCCGTCGCCGCAGAGACAGAAGAAAAACTATGGAGAGGTATGAGAGTATCTGCTTTAACAGAAGAAATGAAATCTCAGTTTGGTATAGATGAAAATGAAGGTGTTGTTGTTACTTATGTTGAAACAGGTTCTCCCGCAGATGAAAGTGGAATTAAGGTTGGAAGTGTTATTAAGATGATAAATGATTATAAGATTTCAAACATTTCAGATTATAGAAAGGTAATAAAAAACATTCCGAAAAATACAGATGTCAGGGTTCAAATTAAATTTGGAGATAGAACAAGATTTTTGGTATTGAAAGGTGAAAAATAATTTTGTAAGGATTTTATGTGAAGAATGAAGAATTAATTAAAAAAATTTTAAAATTATTGAGCAAAAAGGACTATTCAGAAGAAGAAATAAGAGAGAAAATTCCTTCAATAACACCTTCTATTCTGAAAGAACTGAAGAAAAAAAATTTGATTGATGATTATTCTCTTTCCTTAAAGATAATAGAAAATCTGCAAAATAAAGGAAAAGGTTATCATTATATATTTAAAGAACTTGAGAGAAGGAAAATAAAAGACCAGATTATTGAAAAATTGAAAAAGGAATACGATTTTGAGAAAGAAGTTGAAATCTGTAAAAAGGTAGTTTCAAGAATGGAAGGGAAATCAATTTCCTCAATTATTCTGAATTTGAAAAGCAGAGGATTTTCAGAAGAAATTATTGAGAAGGTTATTAACTTTTAAATTTGAAAGAAATGTCTTAAAAATGATAGAATAAAAAAGTTATTGACTGAATTTTTAAGTTCTTGAAAGAAAAATAGAAATGGAAAGTAAAAAAATTAGAGAAAGTTATTTAAAATTTTTTGAAAAAAAAGGTCATAAAATTGTTAAAAGTAGCAGTTTAATTCCTCTTGAAGACCCTACCTTACTTTTTACAAATGCAGGTATGGTTCAATTCAAAAAGTTTTGGGCAACAGATATACCACTTCCTTATACAAGGGCAACTACCTGTCAGAAATGTTTGAGAGCGGGTGGGAAGGATAGCGACCTTGAAAAAATTGGAGAAAGTGGAAAACATCACACTTTTTTTGAAATGCTTGGCAATTTTTCTTTCGGTGATTACTTTAAAAAAGAGGCGATTGAATGGGCTTTTGAATTTGTTATAGATGTTTTAAAAATAAGAGAAGAAAATTTATGGGTATCTTATTTTAAGGATGATATTGAAACAAAAGATTACTGGAAAAAGTTTCTACCTGAAGATAAGTTAATTCCTCTTGGTGAAAAGGATAATTTCTGGGGTCCTGCAGGAGAGACGGGTGCCTGTGGTCCCTGTACAGAAATTTATTTTGATTTTGGAAAAGATAAAGGATGTGGTAGAGAAGATTGTAAACCTGGATGTGACTGTGAGAGATTTCTTGAATTCTGGAATCTTGTTTTTCCTCAATATGATAAGCAAAAAGATGGGGCTTTTTTACCTCTTAAGAGAAAAGGAGTTGATACAGGAATGGGACTAGAAAGGATTTCAAGAATTTTACAGGGAGTTGAGACAAATTATGATACAGACCT
Organism: bacterium; assembly: GCA_035371905.1. NCBI lineage: Bacteria > bacterium. The sequence continues at coordinate 15,947 of DAORXQ010000029.1, forward strand.
TTTTGTTCCAATTATAAAAAAAATTGAAGAGATAAGTGGTTTTTCATATAAAGAAAATAAAAGAAATTTCAGGATTATTTCAGACCACATAAGAGGTATTGTTTTTGCAATAAGTGATGGGATTTTTCCGTCAAATGAAGGAAGGGGATATGTTTTGAGAAGAATTATAAGAAAAGCGGTTTTCAGTGGTCTTGACCTTAATTTAAAAGAGCCATTCCTTTTTAATCTTTCAGAAGTTGTGATAAGAAAGATGAGTGAAATTTATCCAGAATTAATGGAGAATAAAAAAGTAATAGAAAAAGTTATACACGAGGAGGAGGAGAGATTTCTTTCTTTAATTTCTTCTTCCAGAAAAATATTTTTTGAAATTGTTAAAGATCAGAAGGAAATTAAAGGAGAAACATTATTTAAACTTTATGATACTTATGGAATACCAAAAGACCTTATAGATGAACTTGCTTTTCAATATGATAAAGAAATAAAATGGGATGAATTTGATGAATATATGGTAAAACAAAGAGAACTTTCAAGAGCAAAATCAAAAATAGGCATGAAGAAAAAGGAAATTTTAATATCTGATAAAATTTTAGAAACAGATTTTTCAGGATACGAAAAAACTTCTGATACAGGTAAACTTGTTGGGATTTATCAGGATGAAAATGATTTCTTTTATCTTGTTTTTGATAGAACAGTTTTTTATCCTGAAAAGGGTGGTCAGATTGGTGATAGAGGGATTATTTACAATGATAAATTTAAGTTTAAAGTTATTGATACTCAGATA
>DAORXQ010000030.1 GCA_035371905.1 bacterium
GTTTATTTTTGAGGAAACAATATATTTTCATAGAGATTATTTTTGCGGAATGTCGACACTTTGACAAATTTAAAAAATAAATTAAAATAAAATTGGAATTGGATTTACAGACAAAATTTTAAAAAAGGGGATAAAATAGCAAAAAAGAGTAAAAAAAGATATATCTATCTTACTCATTCAGGTAAAGCAAAAATCCCTGTTATAATTCAGAAAGAAGCAACTGAATCAGAAATTTATGCAGGAGAAGAACTTGCAGAATATATTTTTAAAATTACAGGTGCAAAGTTGGAAATTCTAAAACCATCCAGAAATGAAATTCCAGAAAAAGGAATTATTATAGGACAGGGAGAAATTACAGAAAAAATTTTCCCAGAGGAAACTTCTTATCTTTTAGAAAAAACTTCTTCATTTGGTGGTGAACAGATTATTATAAAAACAAAAGGAAAATATTTATTACTTGCTGGTGGAAGACCGAGAGGGACCATTTATTCTGTATATCGTTTTTTAAGCAATATCTGTGGAGTAAGATGGTGGACACCATGGGCAACATATATACCGAAAAAGAAGACATTGAAAATCCCCCACTTAAATATTAAAGAAAAACCAGCATTTGAATACAGAGAAGTATATTGGTATCTTGCACTTGATGGTAACTGGGCATGCAGAAATTATTGTAATGGACATTTTGAAAGATTGGAAGAAAAACATGGTGGAAAAATAAAATATAAGGGTTTTGTCCATACCTTTTACAAACTCTGTCCTCCATCAATTTATTTTGAGAAAAAACCCGAATGGTTCAGTTTAATTAAAGGAGAAAGGAAAATAGAGGGTGGACAACTCTGCTGTACAAATTTAGAGTTAAGAGATTTTCTTGTAGAAAAGGTAAGGGAATACCTTAAAGAAACACCTGATGCAAATATTATTTCTATTTCTCAAAATGATACTTTTGCAGGTAATTGTGAGTGTGAAAAATGCAAAGAGATTGATGAAAAGGAAGGTTCTCCATCTGCCTCGGTTCTTGATATGGTAAATTACATTGCTAAAAAACTTGAAAAAGAATTTCCTTCTGTTGCTTTTGACACACTTGCTTATAGATATACAAGAAAACCACCAAAATTTATAAAACCTTACCATAATGTAATTGTTCGTCTCTGTTCAATTGAATGTAATTTTGCTCAACCTCTTGACCATGAAAGTAATAAATCATTTTCTGAGGATATTTATGGATGGTCAAAATTCACAAATAGAATATACATATGGGACTATACAACAAATTTTTCCCATTATGTTTTACCGCATCCAAACTGGTTTTCTCTTGGTCAAAATATAAGATTTTTCCATAAAAATGGAGTTAAAGGAGTTTTTGAGCAGGGTGCATATCAATCGAATGGAGCAGAATTTGCAGAACTTCGTTCATGGGTTCTTGCTCAACTTTTATGGAATCCATATCAGAACGACAAAAAACTTATTGATGAATTTTTAAATGGATATTATGGAAAGGCAGGTGTTTACATTAAAAAATACATAGAACTTATTTACAATTCAGCAAAAAATTATTATCTGACATGCTATACAAAACCAGATGCTCCATTTTTTAATTTTAAAGTTTTAAATGAAGCAGAAAGATTGTGGCAGAAAGCAGAAAAATCTGTTAAAGATAATCCTGAAATTTACTGGAGAGTTCGTCTTTCCCATATGCCTGTATTGTATGCTTTTTTAACAAACTGGGAAAGATTAAAAGAAGAATGCAAAAAACAAAATAAAAAATGGCCCTTATCTGAATCAAAAAAAGAAGTTGCCGAAGAATTCCTTAAAGTTTTAATAGGAAAAGGTCCTTCTAACTGGAGTCCTCTTACACATTTAAATGAAGGCGGTCTAACTCCTCAAGATTTTGTTTCTTCAATAATAGCAAAAGAATAATCCCACCTTTAAGGTGGACAATGGGAAAGAAGGCAGGACAAGGGATTTAAGAGGGGGAAAATTTATACTTTTAACTATATAACAACATCTTATACTTGGTGTGAGAGTGTCTGGTCTGTTATAGGAATGGATGTAAATTATTTTTGGAATCCAGAATCAAAAGAAATTTATTTTGATCAATATGACTGGTCAAGCAAAGTTAAGGATTTCTTAGAAATGGGAGTAGATAAAATTGAAAAAATAAGTTTTGAGCCAATTGATTTATCAAAATATTTAAATATAAATTTAGAAAAAGGAATTTTAGAAGAAACAAAAGGTGTAGTTTTGCCAGAAAAAATCAGTTTTCAAAAAATTCCATTTATTATTCAGAAAAATAGTGGAGTTATTCTACGACCAGGAAATGAAATATCTATAGAAATAGATAAAAAATGTAAATATCTGTATTTTTTACATCTTTCAACTTTACCAATGTCTATTGATGCTTACTATTCACCAATTATTTCCTTAAAAAAGCCCAAAATTGGTAATTATAAAATAATTTATAAAGACGGAACAAGTGTTGATATTCCTATAATAAATAGATTAAACATAATACACTGGAATTCAAGATTTTCTCCTTATTTTTGCCGTGTTGCATATCAAACAAAAGATATAGATAGAAATTTATTTAGAGTGTTCTTTTATAAATTTAAAAATCCTTATCCAGAAAAAAAGATAGATAAAATTGAAATTGCTTATATTGAAAATGAAGAAAAATCATTGCCTATTATCTTAGGATTGACTGCAGGTCTATAAATTTAACCTCCGAACCCGGTTCGGAAGGTCCTGGGTATTATTATCCCTTCTAAATATGGTGGTGTTTTATTCGGTGAATTCTTTTGCCTTCTTGATAAATCCTTGATACTATGTCTTAACCTAAAAGAGAAAATATATTGACAAAAAATTTTTTTATTGATATAATATTAAAATGATAATAAAAGTAATAAAAGGGAGAAAAAATGGATGAATTAAAAATGTTTTGTTATCAATGTAGTCAGATAAGTCAAGGTAATGGATGTGTAAATTATGGTGTATGTGGTAAAAGTCCAACTCTTTCAAGATTACAAGATAATTTGATTTTTGGGATTAAGGGAATAAGTGCTTATTTATATCATGCAAATGAACTTGGATATAGGGATAAAGAACTTGAAAAATTTCTTATAGAAACCCTTTATTCAACTTTAACAAATGTGAATTTTGATACAGAAAGATTTATAAAACTTGCTCTTGATGTTGGAAAAATAAATATAGAAACAATGAGATTACTTAAAAAGGCACATATAGAGACATATGGAGAACCACAGCCAGTTGAGGTTTTTACAGGGACTAAAAAAGGTAAAGGAATTATTGTAACAGGACACAGTTTAAAAGTTCTTGAGGAGATTTTAAAACAGGCAGAAAAAGAAAATATTAATGTATATACTCATTCAGAACTTTTACCTGCACATGGATATCCTAAAATAAGAAAACATGAAAACCTTATCGGAAATCTTGGCAAAGCATGGTATGACCAAAGAAAACTTTTTTCAGAAATTCCAGCATGTATTGTTGGAAGTTCAAATTGTGTATTAATTCCAAAAGAAGATTATAAAGACAGATTTTTTACAACAGGAGTTGTTGGACTTCCGGGTGTTAAACATATAACTACTTATGATTTTTCTGAAGTTATTGAAAAGGCCAAAACATTGCCTGATTTACCGGAAAGAAATGGTGAAAATGTCTTAATAACTGGTTTTTCTCTTTCAACCATTCTCTCTTCAAAGGATAAAATTAAAGAACTTATAGAAAAAGGCAAAATTAGAAGAATTTTTATAATAGGTGGATGTGATAACCCAACAAATAGAAACGATTATTTTAGAAAACTTGCCCAGATTTTGCCTGAAAATACAATTATAATAACTCTTGCTTGTGGTAAATTTAGAATTAATGACTTAGACCTTGGAGATATTGATGGAATCCCAAGATTGATAGATATAGGACAGTGTAATGATGCAATTATTGGAATAGATATTTTAACTTCATTAGCAGAAAATTTTGGTGTAAATGACTTAAATGAACTTCCTGTTTCATATTTTTTTATGTGGATGGAACAAAAAGCAGTTGCGATTTTATGGAGTTTACTTTATCTTGGAATAAAAGGGATAAGAATAGGACCAATTCTTCCTGCATGGATAAATGAGGAGATATTGAGGGCTCTTGTTAAAAATTTTGATTTAAAGATTATAGATGAGCCAGAAAAGGACTTAAAAGAAATTTTAAAATAGGAGGGAAAAATGAAAAGAAAGATCATTGAAATTGATGAAGAAAAATGTACTGGATGTGGAGATTGTATTCCAAATTGTCCAGAAGGTGCTTTACAAATAATTGATGGAAAAGCACGACTTATAAGTGATTTATTTTGTGATGGACTCGGTGCATGCATTGGAAGTTGTCCAGTTGATGCAATAAAAATAGTTGAAAGAGATGCAGAGCCATATGATGAGAGAAAGACAATGGAAAATATAATAAAAAAAGGGAAAAATACAATAATAGCACATTTAAAACATCTTCATGAGCATGGTGAGACAGAATATTTAAGACAGGCACTTGAAGTTTTGAAAGAAAAAAATATTGAGATTGATTTAAATGAGATTATTGAAGTTCCATGTTGTCCCGGGATGAAAGTTGTTGAGATGAAAAAAGAAGAGGAAGAAGGAGAAGAAAATATAAGTGTAAAATCTCAGTTAAGCCAGTGGCCAATTCAACTTCACCTTATAAATCCTCTTGCACCATATTTTAAAAAGGCGGATTTACTTATTGCTGCTGATTGCACTTCCTATGCCTATGGTAATTTCCACCTTGACTTTTTAAAAGGTAAAAAATTGATAATTGCATGTCCAAAACTTGATACAGGAATTGATAGATATATAGAAAAAATTAAACAACTTGTTGAGGTTGCAGATATAAATACAATTACAGTAGTTATTATGGAAGTCCCTTGTTGCTTGGGTCTTTTAAAAATTGTTGAGGAGGGTATAAAGAAAAGTAATAAGAAAGTCCCTATTAAAAAAGTTGTTATAAGTATAAAAGGTGAAATATTAGAGGAAAACTGGATATGAAGTGTCCTGGAACTGACCCAAGATTTCTAAAGGTTGAAGTTAAAAAATGTCCAAAATGTGGATATGAAGTTGAGATTTTTTCAGATGAAGTCAGAGTTAAATGTCCTAAATGCAAAAATTATGTTTATAGAGAAATTCCTTCATGTATTGACTGGTGTAAATATGCAAAAGAATGTATTGGTGAGAAAAAATGGAAAGAACTTGTTGAGAAAAATGGAAAAGAATAAATCAGGTTTTACTGTCATTGAAATTCTGGTAGTAATATCAATAATAACAATACTCTTTTCTATTATTTTACCTCTTTTGAAAAAAGCAAGAGAAAAAGCAAGACAGGCAGTATGTATGAACAATTTAAGACAAATATCAATTGCTTTAAGTTTATATATAGATGATTATGACGGCTATTTCCCTTGTGCTGATGACCCTTTAAGTATTTCTCCTTATTACTGGTTATGGATGGGAAGGGGCTGGCGAAAACTATTAACTCCTTATATAAAAAAATCAATTACAGAAAAAGACCCAAGTATTTTGTACTGTCCGAGTGATAGAACTGCTCCAATTAAATGGGAAAGTACGTCTTATGGATATTCAATGAGTTTTTACCATTCTCCAGAACAAATAAATATGATGACAGACCCTTCTTATACTTATGATATAAACAAAATTATGCCTTCTATTGGTCAAAAATCAAGTAAAGTAAAATATCCTGATAAAAAGATAGTTATAGCAGAATGGCTTGACAATCATACAGGAACAAATAGTGGATGGTGGTCTTGGAAGGGAAGTAGAAATTATTTGTTTGTTGATGGGCATGTAGAATTTTTGAAAGCAGAAAAGATTTTACCAGCAAATGATGGTTATCCAGATATAAATTTAACAAAAGATGGTATTTTAGGAAAAGATATAGAATGAAACCTTTTGATTTTCAATGTTTACCATTGGACACCTCGTAGGTGAACTTGACAAAAAATTTATTGAGGGTATAATATTATAAAAATGATAATGAAAGTAATAAATGGAGGGAAAAATGAGGTTTTCTACAAAGACAAGATATGGATTAAGAGCATTAATTGACCTTGGAATTTATTATGAGGGGAAACCAGTTTTTGTTAAAGATATTGCTAAAAGACAAAATTTATCAGAAAGGTATCTTGAACATATTATGCTTACATTGAAAAAAGCAGGAATTTTAAGAAGTATAAAAGGTGGTAAAGGTGGATATGCATTTTTAAAAGACCCATCTGAAATAAGGGTAAGGGAAATCGTTGAAATTCTTGAAGGTACAATATCTCCTGTTGAATGTGTTGAAAAAAAAGAAATATGTGGAAGGAGTGAAAATTGTGTTGCAAGGGAATTATGGAGCAGGATAAAGGAGGAAATTTTAAAGTTTTTTGATGGAATAACATTAAAAGAACTGATTGAAAAGCAAAAAGAAAAAAATGAGAAAAAAGAAAAGACAGTTTTTTATGAAATTTGAAAAAGGAGATGATTATGAAAGTTGCAGAAAATATTACAGAATTGATAGGGGATACGCCTCTGGTGAAATTGAACAGGATTAAAAAGGGAATAGATGCAGAAATTTATGCAAAACTTGAGTTTTATAATCCATGTGGTTCTGTTAAGGATAGAATTGCTGTTAGTATGATAGAGGATGCTGAAAAAAAGGGGATTATAAATAAGGATACAATTATAATTGAACCAACAAGTGGAAATACAGGAATTGGACTTGCTTTTGTATGTGCACAGAGAGGATATAAGTTAATTTTAACAATGCCTGAAAGTATGAGTATAGAAAGAAGGAAATTGTTATCTCTGTTTGGAGCGGAAATTGTTTTAACTCCTGCTGATGAGGGAATGACAGGTGCTGTTAAAAGAGCAGAAGAATTACTTAAAAAATATAAAAATTCATTTATGCCCCAGCAGTTTAAAAATCCAGCAAATCCTGAAATACACAGGAAAACAACAGCTGAAGAAATATGGAGGGATACAGAGGGAAAGATTGATATATTTGTGGCAGGTGTAGGAACTGGAGGAACTATAACCGGCGTAGGAGAGGTGTTAAAACAAAGGAAAAAAGATTTAAAGATTGTTGCTGTTGAACCAGAAAATTCGCCTGTACTTTCAGGAGGAACCCCTGGAAGACATAAAATTCAGGGAATTGGAGCAGGTTTTATCCCGGATGTTTTGAATTTAAAGATAATTGATGAGATAATAAAGGTATCTGATGAGGATGCAATAGAAACAGCAAAAAGATTAGCGAGAGAAGAGGGTATTTTATGTGGGATTTCCTCAGGGGCTGCTGTTTATGCTTCTTTAATTGTTGGTAAGAGAAATGAAAATAGTGGTAAAATAATAGTTGTTATTCTTCCTGATACAGGTGAAAGATATTTATCAGTTTTTTAAATGGAGGAATTTATGGAAAAGATTATTACAGAAGGAATTGTAAAAAGTTTTTTAAATGAGTTTTTGAAAAATACTGAAGTTGATGTTGTTATTTCAGGAGCAGGTCCGAGCGGTCTTGTATGTGGATATTACTTATCAAAAAATGGAATAAAGACAGTTATTTTTGAGAGACATTTAAAGGTTGGGGGTGGAATGCCTGGTGGAGGGATGATGTTTAATAAAATAGTTATTCAGGAAGAAGCAGTTGATATTTTAAAAGAGTTTAAGATAAAGGTTAAAAAATTTAGAGATAAATTCTATGTAGCAGATGCAATTGAGACAATTTCAGGATTAACTTACAGAACTGTAAGAAGTGGAGCAAAAATATTCAATTTAATAAGTGTTGAGGATGTTGTAATAAGGGAAAATAGAGTAAATGGGGTTGTTATAAACTGGACTGCAACAGAAATTGCAAAGTTTCATGTTGACCCACTTGCTATAATTTCAAAATATGTTGTTGATGCTACAGGTCATGACTGTGAGATATGTAAGATTGTTGAAAAAAAAGTTGGTGGAATAAGTGTTAAAGGAGAAAAGTCAATGTGGGCTGAAATTGGAGAAAAGGAAATTATTGAAAATACAAAAGAAGTTTATCCAGGACTTATTGTATGTGGTATGGCTGCAAATGCATTTTTTGGTTCTCCAAGAATGGGAGCGATATTTGGAGGTATGTTTTTATCAGGTAAAAAGACAGCAGAAATTATTTTAAATTTTCTACAGGGAGGCAGGAGATGAAAACAATTAAAGAGATAAATGAAAGAATAAAAAAAGGAGAAGCAGTTGTTGTTACAGCAGATGAACTTGTTGAATTAAAAAAGTCAGCAAATACAAAAAAACTGGCAGAAGAAATAGATGTTGTAACTACTGGAACTTTTGGACCAATGTGTTCTTCAGGTGTATTTTTAAATTTCGGGCATTCAAAGGAAAGGATAAAAATCGGTGGAGGGAAGGTTTATTTAAATGGTGTACCTGCTTATTCTGGACTTGCTGCTGTTGATGTTTATATTGGTGCTACTGCTTTACCAGATGATGACCCGAGAAACTCAAAATATCCTGGAGAATTCAAATATGGAGGAGGACATGTTATTGAAGACCTGGTAAGTGGAAAGGAAATTGAACTTGTTATTTATACCTATGGAACTGACTGTTATCCAAAAAAATACTTAAAGACTAAAATTACTTTGAATGATATAAATGAGGCAATTCTTTTTGACCCGAGAAATTGTTATCAGAATTATAATGTTGCTGTAAATCTTTCAAACAGGACAATCTATACTTATATGGGTGTTTTAAAACCAAATCTTGGGAATGCAAATTATTGTTCAGCAGGTCAATTATCTCCATTATTGAAAGACCCATATTTAAAGACGATTGGATTTGGAACAAGGATTTTTCTTGGTGGAGGGATTGGGTATGTGGCATGGTGGGGGACTCAATATAATCCAGGTGTAAAACGAAGGGAAAATGGAATACCTATGGCAGGTGGAGCAACTTTATCTTTAATTGGTGATTTAAAACAGATGAAAAGTGAATTTTTAAAGGGAGCAAGTTTAACTGGTTATGGAACAAGTTTGATTGTTGGAATTGGAATCCCTATACCTATTTTAAATGAGGATATTTTAAACTGGACGTCAATACCTGATGAAGAAATTTATGCACCTATTGTTGATTACAGTTATGACTATCCCCATTCAACTGGAAAAGTTCTTGATTATGTCAATTATGGACAACTTAAAAGCGGAAGGATAAAAATAATGGGAAAAGAAGTTTCAACTGGTTCTCTTTCAAGTTATAAAAAGGCAAAAGAAATAGCAGAGATTTTAAAAAACTGGATTAAAAATGGAGAATTTCTTTTAACAGAGCCAGTTTTTTACTTTCCAGGACCAGAATCAGCATACAAATTTAAACCGATGAAGGAGGTATGAAATGGAAAAGAAATTTGTTATGCATTTTCCACCTGTTCTTGTTGATAAACCAATGATTTCAACAATTGTAAAGAAATATAATCTTGATTTTAATATTTTGAAAGCTTATGTATCACCAGAAGAAGAAGGAACCCTTGTAATTGCTTTTTCAGGTGAAGAGAAAAATGTCTTTGATGCAGTAGAAGAATTGAAGGAAAAAGGAGTTAAGGTTCAACTTATAGAAAGTGATATAAAGATGATAAGGGAAAGATGTACAGATTGTTCTGTGTGTGTTGCTTTATGTCCGGTAGGTGCTTTATCATTGAATAGAGAAACATTTGAAGTTAATTTTGACCCTGAAAAATGTATTGCTTGTGAATTATGTATCAAGGGATGTCCAACAGAAGCAATGATATCAACAATTTAGCATTCTCAAACTTTGCGAACCGGGTTTGCGAAAAAGGAGTGGAAATGATATATATGGATTGTAATGCGACAACTCCAACTGATGAAAGGGTTTTAAAAGAGATGTTACCGTATTTTTCTGAGAAATTTGGCAATCCAAGTTCAATTTATGAAATAGCAAGGGAAAATAAAAAAGAAATAGAAAAGGCAAGAGAAAATGTTGCAAAATTGATAGATGCTGAACCAGATGAGATTTATTTTACATCTGGGGGGACTGAAAGTGATAACTGGGCTATAAAAGGAATTGCTTTTGTTTTGAGAAATAAAGGAAATCATATAATCACAAGTCAGATAGAACACCACGCAGTTTTGAATACATGTAAATTTTTAAGCAAAATTGGATATGAGATTACCTATGCACCATGTGATAAATACGGTATTATTGATATTGATTTTATAAGAAAGGCGATTAAAAAAGAAACAATTTTAATAACGATAATGCATGCAAATAACGAAATAGGAACAATTGAACCAATAGAAGAGATTTCAAAAATTGCAAAAGAAAATGATATATATTTTCATACAGACGCGGTTCAGACAGTCGGAAAAATCCCTGTTTCAGTAAAAAAACTTGGAGTTGATATGCTTTCTCTTTCAGGTCATAAATTTTACGGTCCAAAAGGTATTGGTGCTATTTATATTAAAAAGGGAACAAAAATAGAAACATTTATTAATGGAGGAGAACAGGAAAAAGGTAAAAGAGGTGGAACTTATAATGTGCCTGGAATAGTTGGACTTGGTAAAGCAGCGGAAATTGCAATGGAAGAAATGGAAGAAGAAATTAAAAAAGTTAAATATTTAAGAGATAAACTTGAAAATGGAATAATTGAAAGAATACCTGAAATTGTTATAAACGGACACCCTGAAAATCGGCTTTATAATACTTTAAATCTCTGTGTTAAATATATTGAAGGTGAAAGCATACTTTTAAACCTTGATTTTGAAAAAATTTATGCCTCAAGTGGTTCTGCATGTACTTCTGGTTCTCTTGAGCCAAGCCATGTTTTACTCGCAATTGGTCTTCCACATGAAATTGCTCACGGCTCTTTAAGATTTTCTCTTGGTAAGTATAATAAAGAAGAAGATGTAGATAAAGTCCTTGAAATATTACCAAAAGTTGTAGAAAAATTAAGAAAATTAAGTCCATTCTGGGAGAAAAAATGATAGAAGAAATTTTAAAATTAAAAAAAGAAAAGGATGCTATAATACTTGCTCATAACTATCAGATACCTGAAATTCAGGATATTGCTGATTTTGTTGGGGACTCTCTTGAACTTGCAAGAAAGGCAAGCCAGATTGAAGCAAAAATTATTGTTTTCTGTGGCGTAAAATTTATGGCAGAAACAGCAAAAATTCTTTCACCTGATAAAAAAGTTTTATTACCTGACCTTGATGCTGGGTGTCCACTGACAGATATGGCAAAATATGAAGATGTTTTAAAAATAAAAGAAAAATATCCTGATGCATGGGTAGTTTCCTATGTCAATACAAATGCTATTGTTAAGGCAATAACTGATGTTTGCTGTACAAGTGCAAATGCTGATAAAGTGGTAAGGAATGTACCGGCTAAAAAGATTATATTTTTACCTGATAAGAATTTATGCTGGTATGTTAAGCAGAAAGTTCCCGATAAAGAAATAATATGCTGGGATGGATATTGTTTTGTTCATAGATTATTTAAGGCAGAGGATGTTATAAAGGCAAGGGAGAAATATCCAGATTCAGAAATAATTGTTCATCCTGAATGTGACCCTGAGGTTCAGAAACTTGCAGATGGTATTTATTCAACATCAGGTATGTTAAAAAGAGCAAAGGAATCAAAGGCAAAAATTATGATTATAGGGACAGAAGAAGGGCTTTTACACAGATTGAAAAAAGAAAATCCAGAGAAAGAATTTTATTCTCTCGGTTCATCAAAAATTTGTCCCAATATGAAAAAAATAACGATTGAAAAATTATATAAATCTCTTAAGGAAGAGATTTATGAGATAAATTTAAAACAAATAATAATTGAAAAGGGAAAAAAATCACTTGAGAGAATGCTTGAGTATCTTTAATTTCCCAGGGACACCTACGAGGTGTCCGGAGGGTAAAAATGGAATATACGGAAAAAGTTCTTGAATATTTCAGAAATCCAAGAAATATGGGTAGAATTGAGAATGCAGATGGAATAGGTAAAGTTGGCAATCCTGTCTGTGGAGATGTTATGTGGATATATATTAAGGTTGGGAAGAATGAAAAAGGAGAAGAAATTATTGAAGATATAAAATTTGAAACATTTGGATGTGGAGCAGCAATAGCAACAAGTTCTGTTGTAACAGAACTTGCAAAAGGAAAAACAATTGAAGAGGCAGAAAAAATAACAAATAAAGAGGTTGTTGAATTTCTTGGCGGGCTTCCACCGGTAAAAAAACATTGTTCACTTTTAGCAGAAGAAGGACTTAAGGCAGCAATTGAGGACTATAAGAGAAAGAAAAATGAAAGAAAAGGGTAAGATTATAGAATCAAAAGAAGATAAAGCACTTGTTTTGATGGAAGAGAAAGAGAAATGTAAAAGTTGTGGGCTGTGTAAAAAGATTATTCCAAGACAACCAGTTATTGAAGTAGAAAATATTATAAAAGCAGAAGTTGGTGATAATGTTGAGATTGAAATAAAAGAGGATGATTTGTTTGAAGTTTCTATTTATATTTATGGTTTTCCACTTTTGGGCTTTATACTCGGTATTATTTCTGCTTATTTTTTGAATAATATGTTTTTGAAGGTTATAATTTTTCTTTTGTTTTTGATTTCATTCTGGGTATTTGGATTTAGAAAAGGAAGGATTTATGGAGAAAGAGCAAAACCAAAAATTATATCTAAAATATAAAGATGATTTTGAAGAGGCAAAAAAATACTGGATGGCTTTCTGGAAAGGAGAAATAATTGATAGACCTTTACTTATTTTATCTTTTCCAAAAGATGAAAACAAAAAAGTTTCAGGTCCATCTTATTTATCAGGAATGGATGGAGATTTTGAAAAACCTATAAGTCAATTTGAAGAGTTTTGTGAAAATACAATATTTTTTGCTGAATCAATTCCATCTTTAAATATTTCTTTTGGACCTGATACTGTTGCTTATTGCGTAAAAGGTGCTTCTCTCAATGTCAGGATTAAAAGTCAAACTGCATGGATTGAACCATTTGTTGATGACTGGGATAAATTTAAAAAAATAGAAATAGAAAAAGATGGTGAATGGTATAAGAAATTTATTTGTTTTTATAGATATGCTTCAGAAAGAGGGGACGACAAATTTTTATTACAAATGCCTGACTTTCACACACATATTGATTTATTGAGGGCTATAAGAGGAAGTGAAAATTTATGTATTGATTTGATTGAAAGGCCTGATTTTATAAAAAAACTCCTTGATGAAATAAAAGACGTTTTTATTGACATTTATACAGAAATTTACAGTTCAACAGATATGAAAAAATGGGGAACAACTTGCTGGATACCTTTTTATTCAGAAAAAAAATACTGTACAATTCAATGTGATTTTATATGTATGATTTCTCCTGAAATGTTCAGAAAATTTGCTCTTCCTTATATTGAATATGAGACAGATTTTCTTGACCATTCAATATTTCATCTTGATGGACCGGGTGCTTTAAAACATCTTGATGATTTACTTTCAATTAAAAAATTAAATGCTATACAATGGGTAGAAGGAGCAGGTAATAAACCCCATATTTACTGGATTGATTTATTCAAAAAAATAATTAAAGCAGGAAAATCAGTTGTAATATATCCACGCTCTTTTGAAGAAATTAAGGTTTTTCATAAAGAACTTGGACCAAAAAAAATTGTCTATCAACCAGCATGGCAGATTAAAAATTTAAAAGAGGCAGAAGAGATAAAAGGTTGGTTAATAAAAAACAGTTAAGGAGGCAAAATGGATTTAAAAGAAAAGGTTGAAAATTCAATTAAGGATGTAAGAGAATTTTTACAGGCAGAAGGTGGAGATTGCGAAATTGTTGAAGCAAAGGATGGAATTGTTAAAGTAAGATTGATTGGAACATGTAAGGGCTGTCCTTTTTCACAGATAACTTTAAAAATGCGGATAGAGGCAATAATAAAAGATAGAGTCCCAGAGGTTAAAGAAGTTGTTGAAGTTGAGGAATAATGGAAGAAAAACTGAAAAAACTTAAGGATTATCTTAAAAAATTAAAGAGGGTTGTTATTGCATATTCAGGCGGAGTTGACAGTACTTTTTTGCTCAATGTCGCCTTAAACACACTTGGTAAAGAAAATGTTATTGCAGTTATTGGTATATCTCCTACATATCCTAATGAAGAAAGAAAATTTGCTGTAAATTTTTGTAAGGAAAATGGGATAAAATATATTGAAGTTGAGACTGAAGAATTTAAAGATTCAAATTTTTTAAAAAATCCTCCTGATAGATGCTTTTGGTGCAAAAAAGAGTTATTTGGAAAGATTGAAGAGATAAGAAAAAATTTGAATTTTAAATATATAATTGATGGGACTAACAAAGATGATGAGAAGGACTACAGGCCAGGAGAAAAAGCAAAAAAAATTTATAATGTTATTTCTCCTTTAAAAGAATGCGGTTTTACAAAAAAAGATATAAGAGAATTGTCAAAAGAATTAAATTTACCAACATGGAATAAACCTCAGATGGCATGTCTTGCTTCAAGGATACCCTATGGAGAAAAAATAACAGAAGAGAAATTGAAAAGAATAAATGAAGGAGAAAAATTTTTATATTCTCTTGGATTTAAAATTGTGAGGATAAGAGATTACAATGAACTGGCAAGAATTGAGGTAGATAAAAATGAAATTGAAAAATTGATAAAATTTAAAGAAAAAATAATTGAAAAATTGAAAAAGATTGGTTACAAATACATAACAGTTGACCTTGAAGGATATAGAACAGGCAGTATGAATGAGGTTTTAAGGTGAAAGACCCATTTTTATTTTACTCAATTCATTTATTTCTTTTTCTATTTTTTCCAGCGGATATTGAAGATTATAAAGTTTATAATACAATCCCTTTTCTTTTAATAACTGAAGATGGTTTCCTGTTTCAACAATCTCTCCTTCATTTAAAACAAAAATTCTATCAACATTCCTTACAAGAGACAATCTATGAGCAATTATAAAAACAGTTCTTCCTTCAATCAATCTCTGCAATGCTTCCATTATTAAACTTTCAGATTCAGCATCAAGTGAAGATGTAAACTCATCAAGGATTAATATGGAGGGATTTTTAAGAAAAACTCTTGCAATTGCTATCCTTTGTTTCTGTCCTACAGATAAAGAATTTCCCATATCTCCAACATCCGTTTCATAACCATCAGGTAAATTTGAAATAAAATCATGGGCATTTGCAAGTTTTGCTGCTTCTATAACCTCATTTTCACTTACATTTTTTTTTCCAAAAGTAATATTTTCCATTACTGTTCCACTGAAAATAAATGGCTCCTGTAAAACTATTCCTATTTGAGACCTTAAATAAAAAATTTTGTAATCTTTTATATTTTTATCATCTATATAAATTGAACCTTTATTTACATCATAAAATCTCGGAATTAAACTTACAAGAGTAGATTTTCCTGCGCCACTTGGTCCAACAAGAGCAATTTTTTCCCCTTCTTTAACATCAAAAGATATATTTTTCAGAACATACTTTTCATCTTCATATGCAAAATAAACATTTTCAAATTTCACCTTTCCCTTCAAGTTTGTAGAAGGGAATATAGAATTTGGAGAGTCCTTCACATCTGAATATGCATCCATTATTTCAAAAATTCTTTCTCCAGCAGCCCTTGCATGCTGCATCATATGGTTTACCTGATTTAATTGATGAACAGGTGTGTAAAGTAAATGAAGATACCCTATATATGCAACAAGAGTTCCAACACTTATTTCTCCTGATACCACCTTTATACTTCCAAACCAGATAATTATCAAATATCCTAATGAACTTAAAAAAATTATCCAACTCTGATAAGTAGCCCATAATTTAGCAACATAAAGATTTATTTTAAAAAACTTCCTGCCTTTAAAAGAAAATTTTGCAAGTTGATGTTTTTCTCTTGCATATGCTTTTATTTCTTTCATTCCGAATATATTTTCCTGAAGAGAAGATGTAAGTTCCCCTCTAATTTTTCTAACTTCTCTATATCCTTTATGTGCTTTTTCTGTAAAAACATATACAAGAAAACCAATTCCACCTATTGGAAACATCATCAATAAAGTCAAAACTTTATTCAATTTAAGTAAGATAAAAAATGCTCCAAAAAATGTAAAAATAGACATAAGAAAAATTATGAATCCATCAGTTATAATTCTCTGTAATTGTTCAACATCAGACATAAGTTTTGAAAGAACATCTCCCTTTTTTTCTTTATTGAAATAACTTAATGAAAGCTTTTGGAGTTTATGATAAACTTTATTCCTTAATTTATAGACAACACCCTGTTGTATTCTGTTACTTGTAATTGTCTCAAAAGCCATTAGCCGGGAATATATTAGAAAAAGAAAAAAAAGAAGTCCACCCCACTGATTAACAATTAATAGATTTTTTGGTATTATCCCTTTATCAATTATTATTTTTGAAATGTAAGGTCTTGCTAAATCAATTCCATTTCTAAATAGAACAATAATAATCAGTAGAACAAAATCTTTTTTATATTCTAAAACATAATCCTTCAATTTTTTTATAAGTTCCATTATTTAGATTATACCTTTTTTCTTAAAAAATCTACTTTGAAAGACACATTTTTAATGCGGAGGGGGTGGGATTCGAACCCACGATCCGATTGCTCGGATACACGCTTTCCA
>DAORXQ010000031.1 GCA_035371905.1 bacterium
ACATTATTATAAAAGATTATGAAAAAGCGATAAATGAATACGAAAAAATGATAAAGTATTATCCAGATGATTGGAGAGTTAAAAATTCATTGGTTCTAACAAAAATTGCAAGTTGTTATTTAGAAAATAAGGAATATGATAAATCAATTGAAATTTATAAAAAGATATCTTCTGAATATAAAAATACTCCCTTTGAGAAATATGCAGATTTGATGATAGAATTTGTGAATGAATATATTAAAAAAGGAAAAGAAGTCCCTCTTGAAATTATACAGAAGAGGATGAGAGAAGTGGGATTAGGAGAAGGAATAGTAAGCGAAGAAGTTATAGATGGAAAAGTGATTTATAAGGTAAAATGAGAAGGAGGTTATTTTTTATTCCAACAAAGACAATAAGGAAATAAAAAAGGGGAAAATGTGTAGAAATTTTTTTAAAATTATTTTTCTAATATTAATTTTAGAGAAAATTATTTTGTTTTCAGATGAAATTCGGAATATAGATTTCATAAAAGAGTCTTTGAAAAATCAAGAAAAATTAAGTTATCCTTCATTAAAAGTAAAATATTCTGTCTCAATTTTAATTGATGGAAAAGAATCTCCACATAGAAAAAATTGTTTATACATAAGGACTCCTGATTACTTTTTTATTGAAGAGCAAGACCTGATTAAAGATGAAATTAATTTTATTAGAAAACTGAAACATGAGAGGAGTACAAAAATAAATCATTCTTATTCAATAACAAAAACTGGATATAAAGCAGGAAGGATTTCTCAGGAGACAGAAAGTATATTCAACACGATTAAAATGGAAACCACCAATTTTCCAGTTTTAACAGAAAAAAATCCTTTTACTCCTCTTTATGAAGCACTGAATGAGGCAATAGATACAGAAGAAAAAAAGATTATAGATGGTTATACTTGTTATTTGTTTAAAATAATTGATAGAAAAAGCAACATTTGTTCAAATATATGGCTTGGAAAAGATATTGAATTCTGTCCTGTTTTAATTGAAGTTTTTAGAAAGAACTCTATTCTGGACCATAAAATACAGTTTGAAAATTACAAAGAAATTGTAAAAGGTTTCTGGTTTCCTATGAAAGTAATTGTAGAAATTTTTCCTGCTGAAACAACACCTGAATTAGAAAATTTTTACAAATCTAAAGGATTTTCACCAGATTTTGTTAAAAAAGTACTTAATGAAAAAAGTATTAATATTTATAATGTTATTGAAATTTCTGCAGGGAAACGAATATCAGAAGAAGAGATAAAACTGGAATTTCCTCCTGGAACAGAGGTAAGAGACGAGTTAACAGGAAGATTTTTTAAAATTACTGGTTTAAACTCAGAAGAAATTATAAAGTTAGAATCTATTATCAAAAATTATGAATATCAATCTTCTTTGGTAAAATCAATATACATAAAGACAAAAATTTATACTCAACTTAACTCTTTTCAGGAAAATTTAACTAATACTTTAGAAAATCATACAGTTGTTTTAGCAAGAAAAGGAAATTTAGAATATGAAGAAGAGATAAGCAGATTTAAACCAGAATATAAGATAAATAAAATTTTCACGACAAAAAAACTTCATGATAAGAGTACAGGGATTATAAAAATTCTGGGATATTCTATGAACCCTGAGAATAATGAAATAATTTCTCCTCCTGGATTAGAAGGTATTATTACCACAGATGACAACATTGTAATGAAATATAAAATGTTTAAAACTCCTGACATAGGTACAAAAATTATAGTTTTTGGATTACCATTACTAAAACGTTTGAAAGAAGATAAAGTAAAACTTTTACCAGATACTAAAAAGTTAGATGGATATTTATGTTATATAATTGAAGGTGATTGTAGTCCTCCATTTGAAGGGAAAAGTTATGAGATATGGATAGACCCTAAAATAGGATTTATGCCAAGATTAATTAAAGAAAAAATTTCATCAAAAGATTACACAATTAGGAAATTTTTAGAATATAAAGAAATATCAAAAGATATTTGGTTTCCAATGAGAGTGGAAGAAGAAAACGTATCAGAGAAAGAGATTAAGATTTCTCCTTATACTTTTATTTCCAAAATTGTTCGTAATTTATATGTGGTAGATGATGTAAAAATAAATACTTCTGGTTACAGTATGATAAACTTATTTTCTATACTGGTTAAAGATAGTATATTAGTAAAAAAATAATAGGAGAAAAAATTATAGATGGGGATAGGTGTTATGAAATAGAAATTGAAAGAGAGTTTGAAATTTATAAAGTTTATCTAGATATAGATTGTGGATATTTAATTGAAAAAGTTGTTGCTATTGACAAAGAAACCAATAATCAATTAATGTATGAACGTGAGGTTAAAAAATTTCAAAAATTTGGGCAAGATATATGGTATCCAGTTGAAATTGAAAGAAGGTTTTATGACGGGAAAGGACAGATATGTCAGAGGGACCACAAAATTATTAAGAAATTTATACCGAATTCGGAAGTAAAAGATTCATTATTTACACTTAAGTTTCCAAAAGGTCTTTTAATTAATGATGGTATCAAAGGAACAGGAGTTTTTGCTAAATAGTGAAATTTAAAATAGGAGGAGAAAAATGGTTAGAAAATTGCTCAGAATTGTCTTTCTGATATTAATTTTAAAAGGAATTATATTGTTTTCAGATGATTATGAAATTAAAGGAAGGGTTGTGGACAGGAATGGAAGTGGTATAAAAAATGCTTTAGTTGCTTATGGTCCAGGTGTATTCTGGATTAATTATAAATCTGTAAGGACAGATGAAAATGGCTTTTTTCACCTTAAAAATTTACCACATGAAAAAAGTATAGTTGCTGTTCAATGTAAAGGTTTTTCCCCAAAGTTTTTTGAAATTACTCCTGGAAAAGAAGAGAGCATTCCTTTTTTAAATGTAGAACTTGAACCAGGACATTCTGTCTCCGGTTATATAATTGATGAGAATGGTAAACCGGTAAAAGGCGCTCAAATTTCTACAATGGCTCTATGTAGGTTTATTTCTGCTGGATGTGAACAAATTTACAGATATCTTGAATCATCCTGTATAACAGATGAAAAAGGATATTTTAAACTGGAAGATTTACCTTCAGAAGGGGTATTTATCTCTGTATATGCTGAAGGATATGCAATGATTGATAAGAAATTTCTTGGAGTTGATAGGGATGATTATAAAATTGTTTTAAAGGTATTAGGATGTATCAGGGGTAAAATTATTGATGAAAAAACAAAAAATCCTGTTAAAAAATTCAAAGTAAAACTTAATTTTCCAGTTTTAAAAAAAATAACTGATTTAACTGGTGGATTCAGTTGTGATTTTATAAAAGGTGTGAATTTTGAAAGTGAAGATGGAACTTTTGAAATTTCAAATCTTACGCCTGATGCTGTTTATAAAGTAATTATTGAAAGTGAAGGTTTTGCTCCATTTTATATTGAAAAAGTTAAAGCAAAAAGGGTTCAGGAAAAAGAATATGAAATATTTGAATTAAAGCCATCTTTTTTAAGAATAGAGGGATATGTTTACAATTCAGTCAAAAAAACTCCTGTTTCAGATGCTGAAGTGATTATGATTGATACTCTGGGTAGAAACATTGGCTTTTTTTCCTGGATAAATGATTATTATGATTATGAAGAATTGGGTGTGGTAAGAAAAACCAGAACAGATGAAAAGGGAAAATTTACAATTTCAGATATTAGAAATACAAGGGGATATTTTATAATCAAACATCCTGAATATGGAAAAGCATTTTATCCTGAAATTCCAATAACTGAAAAAACAAAAACTATTGAATTTCCGATTGACCCTTCAGGAAAAATTGAAGGAATAGTTTATGATAAAAATAAAAGTCCTATTTCAGGTGTTGAAATTTATCTGGAACAAAAAATAGATGGAGATAGTGCTTTTTTTGGTTATGTTAAAACTGATGAAAATGGTTTTTATTCCTTCCAGAATTTATCATCGGGATATTATACAATAAGAGTAAGTTCTTTAAATGGAGTGAATTATAAAGAAGTTTATTTAAATCCAGGAGAAAATAAAAAAGTTGATTTTGGTCTTGAAAAAGGAGCAAAAATTAAAGGAAGGGTTATTCATAGAGGAAAACCTCTTGAAGAGGTGGAGGTAAGTATAATTGATATTAAAAAGAGAACTTCTATTGCAAAATCTACCACAGATAAAAACGGAGAATATGAGATAATTGGACTTGAAAAAGGAGAATATAAAATAGAAGTGATGAAAGGAGATTGGTTAGACCCTAATAAACTTTTAATTGAAAAGGATATAAAAATAAAAAATGAAGAGAATGAGATAAATTTTGTTTTTCCTGAGAGTACAATTGAAGGGAAGGTTATTGATTTTAAAACAAAAAAGCCTGTTTCAGACATAATAATCAGTGCATATAAAAAAATAAGAAGTTACAGGTTATGGGGAAAAAATGGTTTTGATACTTATGAATATGAATGGATATGGCAGCCGAAACAGAAAGCAAAAACTGATAAAAATGGGAATTTTAAACTTGAAAATGTTGAAGATGGAATGTATGTTATTGTTGCAGGAGATATTAATTCAAAAGATAGAGTTGCTTCAAAACTGTTAAGAGTAAAAAATCCTTTATCATTGAAAAATATAATTCTTGAAATAAATCAACCAGGTAAACTTAAAGTTGAACTATTTGATAAAGAAACAGGTAAGATAATTGAAAAAGCAAGTGTGTGTCTTTTTACCTCTGAAAATTTCTATCTTCATTTAGGTTATCCGGAAGTAAAATACGATGATTATTCCTGGTTTTCTATGAAAAATCCTTATTCATTTAAAAATGGAGAGATAATTTTTGAAAATTTGAAACCCGGAATATATTATGTATTTGCAAGTGCACCGGGATATGTCTGTTCAAGAAAAGAAAAAGTAGTGGTTAAAGAAAATGGAATTTCTGAAAAAAATATAAAACTTGGGCCTGGTTGTATGGTTGAGTTTATTCTAAAAGAACCTGAACCTCCTTTTAATGGTATTTTAACTATTGGATTGAAATTGAAAACAGAGGATGGAAGAATACCACTTATAGATTATTATGGATATAGAATGAGTGGAATATATGAATTTTTTGATGAGAAAGACGGAAAAAAAGTTTTTGTTATTAATACACTGAAAGAAGGAAGATATACAGGAGAAATTGAAATTTACAGAGAAAATTCACTTTATGTAGCAACTTACAAATTCCAAAAACATTTATACAGACAAAAAATTGAATTCAGCGTTGAAAAAGGGAAGAAAAAAGTAATTGAAATAGATATGAGGGAAAAAAGGTTATAATAAATATTATAATCTAACTTTTTATTTTATCAGTTTACCAGTGAAAATAATAAAAGTAAAATCAGGGAAGAAAATACATAACTGGTATCCTGGAAAGAGGGAATGTACATCTGAAAGAATACTTTTAAATCCATATATAGGTTGTGAAGTTGGTTGTTTTTTCTGTTATGCTTTAAGTTATCCGGGTAATTTTCAAAAAGCAAGGAAGGAGAGAGTAATCTTTGTATATGAGAATTTTGTTGAGAATTTAAAAAGACAGATTGAAAAATTGAATATTGCTTTCTGTGGTTATCTTTCTCCTGTTTCAGAACCATTTCAGTCAGTAGAAAAAATATACAAATTATCAGAAAAAACAATAGAATTTTTTGTTGAGAATAATATACCTGTTGAATTCATTACGAAATCAGTTATTCCAGAAAGTGTAGTTGAAATGATAAAACAAAAGAAGCATTCTTTTGGTCAGATTTCAATTTTAACTGTAGATGAAGATTTAAGGAAGAAACTGATGAGAAGAGGAGCAGAGACAGAATTATTATTTAAAAATATTGAGGAACTTGCAAAAAATAATATATTCTGTGTGTGTAGAACTGACCCTATTATTCCATTTATTACCGATGATAGGGAAAAACTTAAAATACTTATTAAAAAAGCAGTTGACAGTGGAGCAAAACATATTGTTTCAAGTATTATGGATATTCCACAGGCAATAAAGGATGATGTGTTGATATATATAAAAAAATTTTTTGGAGAGGATATAAAGAGAAAAATAGAAATTTTATATAATGAGAGAATAGGGAACTGGTTTCATGCTGATATTAGATATAGAAGAGAAATTTTTACTTTTTTAAAAGAAGTTTGTGACAAATATAACATTTCTTTTGCTTTATGTATGGAATTTGAGAAAAAAGATGGTAAAATAATAGGTTTTAATAGGGAATTTATGACAAGTAAAAATTGTGAAGGAATTGATATACCTGTTTATTTCAGAAAAGGAAAAAAGTTTTATCCATTTAATTGTTACGGAAATTGCTTAAAATGTAAAACTGCTGAATGTGGAATAGAAGAACTTGCACAGGGAAATAAAGAAGACAGTTTTTCAGGATGGGATTATTACGATTATTTAAGATGGAATAAGATTGTAGGACAGGAGAAACTTTTATGAAAATTATACTTGCATCAAAATCAGAAAGAAGAAAAGAGTTATTGAAGAAAATTTGTGAAGAATTTAAAGTTGTTGACAGTAATTTTGATGAGAGTGAAATAAAAGAAAAAGACCCTGTTAAATATGCAATTAAATGTGCAATTGAAAAGGCAAAAATTGTTGGAGAAAAATATTCCGATGCAGTTGTCATAGGTGCTGATACTGTTGTTTTTTTAAATAATGAAATTATAGGTAAACCGTCAAGTTATGATGAGGCAAAGGGGATTCTTAAAAAATTATCCGGTACAGAACATTCAGTAATTACAGGGTTTGCGATATATAAAAAGGATGAAAATAAATTGATTACTGATTATGAATTAAGTTATGTAAAGTTTAAAGATATTAAGGATGAAGAAATTGAGGAATATTTAAAGACAGAGGATTTTTGGGATAAAGCGGGTGCTTATGGAATTCAGAACATTGGGGATAGATTTGTTGAATATGTTAAAGGTGATTTTGATAATGTTGTTGGTTTACCTGTAAAAAAATTAAAAAAATATCTTGATGAATTTATTTATGAAGAATTAACGGTTGATATTTATGATATTGCCCTTCCAAATAACTGGGGAGTTGGAAGGTATGAAAATTTTGTTGTATTTGTTCCTGGTGGAGTTACTGGAGACAGGGTAAGAGTTAGGATTTCAAAGTCAAAAAAGAATTACTCTTTCGGAGAGATCGTTGAAATTGAAAAGTCCTCAGAGTATAGAGTTAAACCTGAATGCGAACATTTTGGAGATTGTGGTGGATGTGTTTTTCAGAATGTTCGTTATGAAAAACAACTTGAGATAAAAAAAGAATATCTGATTTCATGTTTAAAAAAATTAGGAGAAATTGAGGAGATTAATTTGAAAGAAATTATACCATCACCTGAAATTTATTTTTACAGAAATAAGATGGAGTTTGCATTTGGTAGTGAAGATGGAAAACTGATTCTTGGATTGAGAGAAAGAAGTTTACCTTATAAAAAATATAGTAAAAGAGTTATTCCTTTGAGAAGATGTTTTATTTTCAGTAAAAAGGTAGAAAAAATTTTCCCAATTGTTTGTGATTTTTTTTCTTCATTGAATATCTCTTCTTATGACCCTTTTAAAAAGACAGGTATTTTGAGGCATCTTGTTATTAAGGAAAGCAAAAATAAAGATGGGATAATGCTTATTTTTGTGACAAAAAGTGGAGTTGATATTGATTTTTCTAAACTGATTGGTTTACTGTTGAAGGAAATTGAAAAAATAAAAAGTATTTACTGGGTAGAAAATGACCAGATATCAGATGTTGTTAATTATGAGAAAAAACATATTCTATATGGAGAAAAATTCATTGAAGAAAAGATAAATAATTTAACTTTTAGAATTTATCCTGAGACATTTTTTCAACCGAATACAAAATGTGCAGAAATTTTATATAAAAAAATTCTTGAAAATATTGATGAAAAGAGTAAAGTCCTTGGTTTATACTGTGGAACAGGACCAATTGAAATAACTGTTTCTAAAAAAGCAGAGGAAGTAATAGGAGTTGATTGGGATATTTCAAATATTAATACTGCTGTTGAAAATTGTAAGATAAACCAGATAAAAAACTGTAATTTTTATGCTGAAAGAGCAGAAAAATTTTTAAATAGAGAATTACACGAATTTTTTAACTATTTAATACTTGACCCACCAAGAGGTGGATTGAGTTCAAAAAGTATAAAAAAAATATTAAAGAAAAAAATACCCAATATTATTTACATTTCCTGTAATCCTTCAACTTTATCAAGAGATTTAAAAGAGTTTAAAGAAGGAGGTTACTCTATAGAAAAAATACTTCTATTTGATTTTTTCCCTCACACATCCCATCTTGAATCTTTTGTTTTATTGAAAAAGTATGAATAAAAATTGACTCTAAATATAAAAAGTGTTATAATTTTTTACTATGGGAAGAAAAAGACAGGGAAACGGTAGAGATTCAAATCCAAAATTTAGAGGAACAAAAGTTTTTGATGGACAGATTGTTAAGGCAGGTAATATTATTGTGAGACAAAAAGGCAGTAGAATTCTTCCTGGCGTTGGATGTTCTATTGGAAGGGACTTTACAATATATAGTTTGGTTGATGGAATTGTTGAATATACACAAAGAGGTGATAAAAAAGTAGTTAATGTAAGAACAGTTCAGCAATAAAATGTTAAACTTTTCAATAGATTTAGAGTCCCTTGATGAATATAAAGAACCTGCCAGAGTTTTTTCTTTTTTATCCGAAAAAGAAAGCAATAATAAAAGTTTAATATCTTTGATTGGTAAAGTTGCTGCCAAAAAAGCATTTTTTAAATGTATTGGAGTTAATGAAAACTTTAAAAAAATAGAGATTAAAAATAGTCCTTCTGGGAAGCCATATATAGAGATTAAAGATGAAAAATTGAAGGAAGTATTAAAAGATAAAAGAATAGAAATATCTATTTCCCACACAAAAAATATTGCTGTTGCTATCTGTTTGGTTTATGAAAGAAAAGATTAAATTTCTGGAAAGTAGAAAAAAAGATGCACATAAAGGGGATTATGGACATCTTTTTATTATTGGTGGGAGTCCTGGTTTAACAGGTGCTGTCTGTCTTGCTGGAATAAGTGCTTTAAGAAGTGGATGCGGACTTGTAACAATAGGAATACCTGAAGGACTTAATCAAATTATAGAAATTAAACTTACAGAAGTTATGAGTTTGCCATTACCTGAAACAGAAGACCATTTTTTTTCTGAAAATGCATATGAAAAGGCAATTGAGTTTATAGAAAAAAAAGCAGATTGTGTTTTAATAGGTCCCGGAATATCATTACATCCGGAAACAAAAAAATTTGGTAAAAAGATAATTCCAGATATTAAAAAACCATTAATAATAGATGCTGATGCTTTAAAAATTATTTCAGAAAATCTTGGAATTTTAAAAAATTTAAGAGATAAACCTATTTTAACACCGCATCCCGGAGAAATGAGTTATCTTACAGGATTGAAAGTAGAACAGATACAGAGAAATAGAGTGGAAATAGCAGAAAATTTTGCAAAAGAGTATAATGTTATTTTAATTCTGAAAGGATATAGAACCGTGGTTACAGATGGTGAAAATACATATATAAATTTAACCGGAAATCCAGGGATGGCAACAGCAGGAAGTGGTGATGTTCTTGCTGGAATTATAGGAGGACTTCTGGCATCAGGGGAAGAAAAATTTATTTCTGCAAAATATGGTGTTTTTATTCATGGACTTGCAGGAGATATGGCAAAAAGAGAAAAAGGAGAAATTTCTTTAATTGCATCTGATATAATAGAAAAATTACCAGATGTTTTTAAATATTTAAAAAAAGAGGAGGAAAAAAATGACTTATTTAGAAAGATTTAAAGAGACAGTTTATTTTGGAAAGCCAGATAAACCATTTATGTGGCCTCAATGGGTTTTTGGAGATACAGTTAAAAGATGGCAAAAAGAAGGTATGCCACCGGATGTTCATTTCAATACTTATTTTGGTTTTGATAGAGTGGAACATGTGCCTATTAATATGGGTTTTATTCCTGCTCCAGAAGTAAAAGTTATAGAAGAAGATAAGGAAACCGCCACTTATATAGATGACCTTGGCAATAAATGGAAAAGATGGAAAAATAGAGAAATAGGAATGAGTCAGTGGATTGAATTCTGTATTAAAGATGAGGCAACTTGGGAGAATGTTAAAAAAAGATTAAATCCAGATTCTCCTTTAAGATATCCACAATATTATGATGACTGGAAAAGATGTGTAAAAAACAGAGATTATCCTCTTGGAGTAGGAGCAGGTTCATTTTATGGATGGGTAAGGAACTGGATGGGTGTTGAAAATTTATCAGTTATGTTTTATGATAACCCTTCACTCGTTAAAGAAATAATAAATTATATTGCTGATTTTGTTATAAGAGTGCTGGAAAAAGTTGTGAGTGAAGTAAAAATTGATTTTGCAAATATATGGGAGGACCTTGGAATGAAACAGGGACCTTTACTTTCACCAAAAACATTTGAAGAATTCTGCCTTCCTGCTTATAAAAAGGTTTGTTCATTTTTAAGAAGTCATGGTGTAGATGTAATTATGGTTGATTCAGACGGAAATAACGATGTAATAGTTCCTTTGTGGCTTGAGGGTGGTGTAAATATGCTTTATCCACTTGAAGTTGCAGCAAATACTGATGCAGTTGAATACAGAAAAAAATATGGAAAAAAATTGATTTTGATGGGAAATATAGATAAAAGAGCATTGAGAAATACAAAGAAAGAAGTAGAGGAAGAAGTAATGAAAAAAGTACCATTTCTTTTGAAAGAAGGAGGATATTTACCCTTTGTTGACCATGCAGTTCCACCTGATGTACCACTTGAAAATTTTAAATATTATCTTGAACTTGTTGGTAAAATATGGGCAGATATAAATAAATGAGAATTCTTTTGTATACAATAGTTGGACTTGCTCTTGGATGGTGGGAAGGAGTTGTTGTAGTATATATAAGAGAAATTCTTTTGAATATATCACCTGATTTAACAAAAATTACAATAAATCAACTTGTAAAACCGCTTTTTGTAACCCATAATAAATACAGTTTGCTTTTTATTGAAAAAACAAGAGAAATTACACCAATCATTATAATACTATGTATTTCAATTTTCAATGAAAAAAAATTTATCAGAAAATTTGCAGCATTTTTGTGGATTTTTGCCATCTGGGATTTATTTTATTATATTACACTTAAAATTTTGATTAACTGGCCTTCTTCTTTAAAAACAATAGATTGCCTCTTTTTAATTCCCTCTCCCTGGATTGCTCCTGTCTGGGTTCCTGTTTCTATAATGTTTATTTTCCTTTTTATTTCTGCTTACATCTTTAAAAATGTTAAGTAATTTTACTTCCTGGTGGAACATCCTCTTTATCTGTTGTCAGAATTGAAAGTTTATTATCAAACATTGTTGCAAGAAGCATACCTTTACTCTCAATTCCCCTGATTATTTTTGGTTCAAGATTGACAATAACAACTATTTTTTTGTTTATCAATTCTTCCTTTGTGTACCATGGTTTTATACCAGCAACCAATTTCCTTTTTTCATCTCCGATATCAACTGTTAGTAAATAAATTCTATCTGCTCCTTCCACATCTTCAACTTCAATAATTTTTCCAACCCTTAAATCCATTTTTTTAAATTCTTCAAATTTTACTATTTCCATATTTTTCCTCCTTTCTGTAAACAATTTTACCTTCCACAAAAGTTATTTCCACATTAAGATTTTTATCAAGTATAACCATATCAGCATCCTTACCTTTTTCAATTATTCCCTTTTTATCAGAAATTCCGATAACCTTTGCAGGAACTGTTGTTGCAGTTTTCAAAATTTCTTCAAAAGGGAGGCCTGTAAATTCCATTATTTTTTTCATTAAATTCAGTTGTGAAAAAGCGGTTCCTATTAAAGTCCCATCTTTATAATATCCTGTTCCTTCTTTAACAAAATACTCTATGTCTTTATACATATAATTTCCGTCAGGTAATCCAAGAGCACTTATGCCATCTGTTATTATACAGAAATTTTCAGGACCCTTAATTTTAAAAATATAATTTACAACTTCTGGATGTATGTGTTTTCCATCGCATATTATCTGATAGGTAAAATTATTATCAAACAAAACTGCACCAATTACTCCAGGTTCTCTATGGTGGAAAGGCCTCATTGCATTAAATAAATGGGTTACATGATTTACTCCCATCTTTATCATTTCTTCTGTTTCATCAAATGTTGCATCTGTATGTCCAATAGAAGGAACAACATTATTTTTGATTAATTTTTTAACAACTGATTTTATGCCCTCTATTTCCGGTGCAAAAGTCATCATTTTAAGTTTTCCACCGCATATTTCAATTATCTCTTCTATTGACCTTTCCCTTACAGAACATATTTTGTCTTCTTTTATCATCCCTTTTCTTTTAACATTTATATAAGGACCTTCAAGATGAATTCCGAGAATTTTTGCTCCATCTACTTTTTCTGTATTTTCAACAATTCTTTCGATATGCTTCTGTTTTTTGATATAGGGCTTAAAAATTGTTGTTGCAAGAAAAGAGGTTGTTCCTAAAGAAGCAAGGGTAGACGAAATTTTTTGAACGTTTTCATTATCTTTTAGGTTAAGAAAATCAGTTCCACCAGCACCTTGAATATGGAGGTCAATCAATCCTGGAATTAAAAGTTTGCCCCTTCCTTCTATTGTAACATCCATTTTTCTTAAATCTTTTCCAATTTTTTTTATGGTTTTCCCTTCAACATAAACATCCACAACTTTCCCTTTCTCTCCTGGATTGATAAGAGTGATATTTTTAATTAAAAATTTATTTTTTCTGTCCATATCTTTCTGAATGGTATCTTTCAAACCATTTTTTTATTTCTTTTTCAGGAATTCTTTTAATTTTTTTATTCAATATTTTTCCAGCGATTAAAATATAATAAAAAACTTCTGCAAAGTATTCACTCATAAGAGCATAAAAGGATGCTTTTTCCGGAGATTCTCCAAAACAGAAAAGGCCATGATTTTTTAAAATTATTGATGGACAGCCTGTTTTTTCATATACTCTTAAAATTTCTTTTCCTATGTTATCACCTGTATTATCAACATATTTTGAAACAGGTATATCCTTTCCAAAAATATCTGCATGACCTGTTGTAAGTACAGGAATTGGAATGCCAAGAACTGAAAAGACAGTTATGAATTTTGAATGAGTATGGCAGAATCCTTTGACTTCTTTTAAATTTCTGTAAATGTAAAGATGGTGTGGTGTATCAACAGATGGTTTTAAATCCCCATATATCAGTTTTCCATTCATATCAACTCCGACAATTTTTGATTCTGTAAGTTTTTCATACGGAACACCACTTGGTTTTATATAAATAATTTCTCGTTTATCATCTATTCCACTTACATTTCCCTGGGTTCCATAAACAAGATTGTTTTTCCATAAAAACAAATTTGCTTCATAGACCCTTTTTTTTAAATTCTTCATTCTGTTTCCTTTTTTATTTTTAACAATTCCTTCATTACATTAAACAGACTTTCTTTATAATTCTGTGTTCCAAAAGCGTCATGAAGTTTTTTATAAAGTGAATAAAGTTTCTCATATACTATTACATTTTCCGGAATGGGTCTATAAATTTTTTTGCTGTATCTACAAATTTTTTCCTGTGCTTCTTCAACTGATTTAAAATAACCACCTGCTATTGCTCCAAAAATCCCAGCTCCAACTGCACATGTTTGAGGAAGTGCTGATATTTTTATTTCTCTGTTCATTATGTCGGCATATATCTGCATAATTAAAGGATTTTTTTCTGCTATTCCACCAGAAGCCACTATCTCTTTTATTTTTACTCCAAAACTTTCGACCCTTTCTATTATCACTCTTGCTCCAAAACCTGTACTTTCAATTAAACATCTAAAAATTTCCTCTGGTTTTGTATTTAAAGTTAAGCCAACTATTAAACCGGTTAATTTCTGGTCAACAAGAATAGTTCTGTTTCCATTATGCCAGTCAAGAGCAAGAAGACCAGTTTGACCAGGTTTTATCTTCTGTGCTTTTTTTGTGAAGTAGGAATAAGGGTCTTTTATAAATTTTGGAATCAATTTTTTTACAAACCAGTAAAAAATGTCACCGACTGCGGATTGACCCGCTTCTATTCCGTAAAATCCTGGGACTATAGAATCGGGTACAATTCCACAAACTCCCGGTATGTCTTTTAGTTCTTTATTTTTTGGATATATCATCATATCACAGGAAGAAGTACCGATTATTTTTACAAGAACTCCTTCTTTTATTCCTGCTCCGACCGCTCCCATATGAGCATCAAATTCAGAAACACTTACTGGAATTCCTTCTGGAAGACCTGTTTTTTTACTCCATTCTTTACATAAATAACCTGCAATTTCACCACTTGGATATGCCTTTTCATAAAGTTTTTTTCTTATTCCTTTAAATGAAGGGTCAAGTTTTTCAAGAAATTCACTGTCCGGTAATCCACCCCATTCTTCATTATATATTGCTTTATGACCTGCTGCACATATTCCTCTTTTTACTTCTTCTGGATTTTTTATTCCTGATAAGACCGCAGGTATATAATCGCATATTTCAATGAATGTTGCCATTGATTCAAAAACTTTTCTATCAGTTCTTGCAAGGTGAAGTAATTTTGAAAAAAACCATTCAGATGAATAAACTCCTCCTATTTTTGATAAATAATGGGGTCTGATTTTTTTTGAAAGTTCAGTTATTTCTTCTGCTTCATCGCTTGAAGTATGGTCTTTCCATAACCATGCCATTGCATTAACATTATTTTTAAATTCTTTATAAAAAGAAAGGGGAACAAGATTTTTATCAACAGGCATTGGAGTTGAACCTGTTGTATCTATTCCTATCCCAACAATTTTATCAACAGAAAAACTTTTATTTTTTTTTGCTTTTTTAATAATTTCCTTTAAAAGTTTTTCAAGACAGATATGATAATCTGCCGGATTCTGTCTTGCAAGATGTGGGTCTTTTTCATCAATAATTACTCCATCAATTCCTGAAGGGTAGGGCACAACTTTTTCAGAAACAATTTCTCCATTTTTAAGATTCAAAATAATCCCTCTAACTGAATTTGTTCCGAAATCAATTCCGATTGAAAAC
The DNA here is from genome assembly GCA_035371905.1 of bacterium. Lineage (NCBI taxonomy): Bacteria > bacterium. The sequence continues at coordinate 15,202 of DAORXQ010000031.1, forward strand.
ATTTACCCTCCTTTTTTAAAATTGTATAATAAAAAGATGGTTAATTCAAAAGTAAGCATAAAAGAAAGAGTACAGAAAATTTTAAAAGAAGTTCCTGAAAATGTAATCCTTCTTGCAGCAACAAAAGGAAGAACAGTTGAAGAGATAGATGAAGCAATTGAAGGAGGTATTAAATTCATTGGAGAAAATTATGTTCAGGAAGCAGAAAAAAAATTTATAAAAATCGGAAAAAAAGTAAAATGGCATATGATAGGACATCTTCAGACAAATAAGGTTAAAAAAGCATTTGAAATTTTTGATATGATTGAAACAGTTGATTCCTTAAAACTTATAAGAGAAATAGATAAAGAAGCAAAGAAAAAGAAAGTAATTTATCCAGTTTTGATTGAGATAAATAGTGGCAGGGAATTACAAAAGTCAGGTGTTTTGCCTGAGAAGGTGGAAGAATTAATTTATGAAATATCAAAATTTGAAAATGTGAGGGTAGAGGGATTAATGACCATGGGACCTTTTGTTGAAAATCCAGAAGATATAAGACCTTATTTTAAATTGACAAAGGATTTATTTGAAAAATTGAAAAACTTAAATCTGCCAAATGTAGAAATGAAATATCTTTCAATGGGAATGACAGATACGTGGAAAATAGCAATAGAGGAGGGAGCAAATATAATTAGAATAGGAACAGGGATTTTTGGACCAAGGAGAGGTGGCTGAGTGGATGAAAGCGGCCGACTCGAAATCGGCTTCCGCCAAAGGACATGGCGGACGTGGGTTCAAATCCCACCCTCTCCGTTTAATTTTTGGAAAGAAGAACTTTTTCATTATTAAAAAGAGGAGGGAGATATGAATTTAAAAGTCCCTTTAGAAAAACCAGAACCAGATTTTGAAGAATTAAAAAATGTCTTGCTTGGAAATCAGAAAGCAGAAAGAGTTCATTTTGTGGAACTTTTAATGGATTATGAAATGAAAAAATATATAACAGAAAAAATTATTGGAGAAAAATGGATTGAATATTCGGAAGAGAATAAAGAAAAATATATTAAGCAGGAAATAAACTTCTGGTATAAACTTGGTTATGATTATGTACGAATTGCAGGCGGAATTATATTTACTGGAAAATCAAGAAGGGGGAAAGATACTGCAATTTTATCAAAGGGAGAAAGAGGATGGGTTGAAGAAGGAACTGGAATGATAACAAACTGGTCT
>DAORXQ010000032.1 GCA_035371905.1 bacterium
ATCATAAAAAGCATAACTTGATTTTGTCTCAATTTCTGTAAACTTTTTCCAAATACCATCACCTCTAAAATCTACTTCTAATATAAACTTTTTTCTACTCCTTTCTTTATGAGAAATATGAAGACATTTTTTTTCAAATCCATAAATTAAAAATGGCTCTGAAAATTCTCCTTCATTTACCTTCTTATCCCACCATGGACCACCCCATCCAGCGGGCTTACCCCCAAATTGCCATAAATCATCTGTTTTACCAAACCATAAATTTGCCTGTGGCTGTCCCACAAAAGGATTATCATCATTTATAGGAGTTGCCTGATTTCCACCAAGGACTAAAAAACCATTCCATGAACAGAAATCAGGAATAATTCTTAAATGTCTACATATAGGAATTACACCCCAAACTTTATTAGCATATGTCATAACAGGTAATTCATAAAACATACCTCCAGCATCCATTAACCATCTTTCTGATTCAACTTCTCTAATTCTTGGCCATTCTGTAGTCCATGCGTGGTCCTGTGTATGTGTTGCTCTTGGCAATCTATATAAAACCCAGTCAGTTTGAGGTAAATAAACGTAAAAAAGTATAGATGCTTTATCATGACCGACAGCAAAGATACTTCTACCTAAATTACCTCTACACCTTCCTGCAAGAGTATTAAACTGTGTTCTCTCTATAATTCTCCAGTTTTTTCCATCCCATTCCGCTAATCTTCCGTCACTGTATCCTCTTTCAAAATCTTCGTAGTAATAACTATTATTTACTACCACAACTCTACCATGGTCACAGTAAATATCCTTGAAATGTGGTCTACCTTCAATTTCAAGGATTTTATTTAAGTCAAACAAAAAATTCACTTTGAGAGTATAAACATCCCCTTCAAACAATTCCCCTTCCATACCAAGAAAATAAACTTTTCTTTCAGGTTCATATAAATGTCTTGAAACACCTGCAAGTCGTATATCTACAAGTTCTTCAAAAGTAGAAACCTTACCATCTATATCAATTGTGTGAGGACCTATTATTAATTTATTTGATTCATGATGTATCATTCTGTTAGCATATGTTCCAACTCTGCTTTCAGGATGTTTAAAAAGATTAAAATCATCGTCAATGTAAAATAATCCTGTACCATCTCCTGTATTTTTTTTATGAGAGACATATGTAATAAACCATAATTTATCAGCCCACGGCATTAAAGCACCAATACCTGTTTCTGTCCTTGCGGGTAAATGTTTTGCTTTTACTGCAAGATTTGGAAAGACACCATTAACATTAATTTTCCCCATTTCTATTCCTCAAAATCCCTCAAAACAAGAGTAACATTATGTCCACCAAAACCAAAAGAATTTGATATTGCAATTTTAACTTTTTCTTCTCTTGCTTTATTTGGAACATAGTCAAGGTCACACTCAGGATCTGGATATTCATAATTAATGGTCGGAGGTATTATACCTGTATTTATAGTAAGACAGGTTGATACAAATTCTACTGCTCCTGCTGCACCAAGAAGATGCCCAATCATTGATTTTATTGAACTTACTGAAATTTTATATGCTCTTTCTTTAAATAATTTTTTAATTGCAAATGTTTCACTTTTATCATTTAAAGGAGTGCTTGTTCCATGAGCATTTATATAATCAACATCTTCTGGATTGATTTTTGCATCTTCAAGAGCATATTTCATTGAAAGATAGGCACCAAAACCTTCTGCATCAGGAGCGGTTATATGATATGCGTCACAACTCATTCCGGCACCTATAAACTCACAGTAAATTTTACTTCCTCTTTTTTTAGCATGTTCCAGTGATTCAAGAACAACTACTCCTGCTCCTTCACCCATTACAAATCCATCTCTTTCCCTATCAAATGGCCTTGACGCTTTCTGTGGCTGGTCATTTCTTCTTGAAAGTGCTTTCATTGAGCAAAAACCAGCAAGTCCAAGGGGTGTAATACAGGATTCAGTTCCACCTGCAATTATTACATCACATATTCCTGCCCTTATTAAATTCAGAGAAATTGCAAGAGCATGAGCACCTGAAGCACAGGCACTTACGGTACAGAAATTCACTCCTTTAAAACCATAAAGAATTGCTATGTGTCCTGATGCAATATCAGGAATTAACATTGGAATGAGAAAAGGAGAAACCCTGTCAGGACCACTTTCAAGTAAAATCTTATGCTGCTGTTCTATTACTCTCAAGCCACCTATTCCAGCACCTACTATAACTCCAACTTTTTCTTTTTCTTCGTCTGTAAATTCAATTCCACTATCTTTAATTGCTTCATCTGTTGCTTTAATGGCAAATTGAACAAAAGTATCCATCTTTCTTTTTTCTTTTGGATGAATATTTTCAAGAGTGAAGTTCTTAACTTCTGCACCTATTTTTGTATCATAAGAAGAAACGTCAAAAGCAGTAATTTTATCAACCCCTGAAACACCATTTATGAGATTTTCCCATGTTGTTTTAGTATCGTTTCCAACAGGTGTAACAAGACCAACTCCGGTTACCACTACTCTTTTCATTGCGCCTTCTTTTTCTCTATATAATCAATTGCATCCTTTACTGTTTTTATTTTTTCTGCATCTTCATCTGGAATTTCAAGTCCAAATTTTTCTTCAAAATCCATAACAAGTTCAACTGTATCAAGAGAGTCAGTACCAAGGTCTTCTACAAATGCTGCTTCTTCTGTAACCTCTGAAGGGTTAACTCCTAATTTTTCAACTATGATTTCCTTTATTGTTTTTGCTATTTCTTCTCTACTCATATTCTCCTCCTTTCTTTTAAGTTTATTTAATTATTTTTTTCAATTTTTTTAATCCTATTACATTACAAGTCCACCGTCTATTCTGAAAACCTGGCCTGTAATATAATCTGACTTTTCAGACGCCAGAAAATATACAAGTTCTGCAACTTCTTCAGGTCTACCAAATCTTCCAAGAGGTATCAGTTTTAACATTTCTTCCTTTACTTTATCCGGTAAATTTTCGGTCATTTTTGTCATTATATATCCGGGAGCAACCGCGTTAACATTTATACCTGCCCTTGCAAATTCTTTTGCACATGTTTTCGTCAAAGCAATAAGTCCACCTTTTGAAGAAGAATAATTTGCCTGTCCAATATTTCCAATTTCTCCTATTATTGATGCTATATTAACTATTTTACCACTCTTTTGTTTATACATGATTTGACCTATTATTTTACTACATAAAAAAGCGCCTTTCAAGTTCACATTTAAAACATCATCCCAGTCCTTTTCACTCATTCTAAAAATAAGTTTATCTTTTGTAATACCAGCATTATTTATAAGAACATCCACTCTACTCCACTTATTAATAATTTCTTTACTTCCCTGTTCAACTTCCTGCTCCTTTGTGATATCTATTTTTTTTGAAATTGTTTCTATCCCTTTTTCATTTAAAGACCTTTCAAACTCTTCATCTATAAAAATATCCCACAGTACAAGTTTTGCTTTATCATGTCCAAACTTGCTTATAAGTGATTTCCCAATTCCACCGAAGGCTCCTGTTATTAAAATAACTTTATCCTTAAACATTTTTTCCTCCTTCTAAAAAAGAACTAAAAACTTTAAGACCTTCTGGATTTTCAATATTAAAAGAGGGAATACCCGGGACAATCACCTCTATTAATTTTTTTAAAACATTTTTAGGCCCTATTTCCACAAAACATTCAATCCCATCCTTAACCATATTTTCAATTATTTCAACCCATCTTACAGGACTGTAAAGTTGCTTCAATAAGCCATTTTTTATTTCTTCTTTATCAATTGTTTTTTCACTTGAAAAATTCAGGTATATTGGAACTTTAGAGTTTTTAAAATTTATTTTATCTATTTCTTTTTCCAATATTTCAGAAGCTTCCACCATATATTTTGTATGAAATGGACCACTGACTTTTAAAAAAACCGCTTTTATTCTTTTCTCCTTCAGATATTTTTCCAGTTTCTCAAGTTCATCTTTTTTCCCTCCAACAATAATTTGGGTATAAGAATTTATATTGGAAATTTCAATGTCATTAAAATTCTTAATAATCCCTTTTACATCGTTTAAAGAAAGACCCAAAATTGCAAGCAATGAACCATTTACCTTTTGTGAAATTTCATCCATTATTTCTGCTCTCTTTTTAACAAGATAAAAACCTTCTTCAATGGAAAAAACCTCTCCTGCACACAAAGCAGTATACTCACCTAAACTATGTCCTGCTAAATAAGAAGGAATTATTCCTGCTTTATCTTTAAAATATCTCCAGCAAACCAAACTGATACCAAAAACAGATGGTTGACAGAATAAAGTTCTTGTCAAATCTTCAATTGGACCATTAAATATTTTTTCTATAAGAGGCAAATTTGTTATTCTTTCTCCAATTTTAAGTATTTCTTCATATTTATTATTTTCTTCCAGAATTTCTTTTCCCATTCCAATATATTGAGATGCCTGTCCTGGAAAAACCACCCCTATTTTCATTTTATCCACCTTATTAAATTGGCTGCCCATGTAAGACCTGCTCCAAAAGCAACAGTAACTACAAGATCTCCTTTTTTTATTTTCCCCTTTTTTGATGCCTCATCAAGAGCAATAGGAACACAGGCAGCAGACATATTTCCGTATTTTTCAATATTAATAAAAAATTTTTCAATTGGAATATCAAGATTTTTAGCAACTCCTGCTATAATCCTCAAATTTGCCTGATGAGGTATAACAATTGAGATATCTTCCTTTTTCAAATTATTTCTTTCCAGAACTTTTATCACTGATTCACTCATGGAATAAATAGCAATTTTAAAGAGTGTAGAACCTTCCATTTTCATAAAATTTTCTCTTTTTTCAATAGTTTTAAAACTTGAAGGATTTAAAGAACCACCTCCTGGTGTAAACAAAAGATTTTCATAACTACCATTTGAAGAAAGATATGAATCAATTATCCCCTCTTCTTCTGTTTCACTTAAAATTGCCGCTCCTGCTCCATCACCGAGTAAAACACATGTACTTCTATCTGTATAATCAGTAAGCCGGCTCATACATTCAGATGCAATGACCAATCCCTTTTTATAACCAGACCCAATTATTAAACTTTTTGCTATTTCTATTCCATATATAAAACCTGAACATGCTGCCTGAAAATCAAAAGAAGGGATATTTTCAAGTCCAAGTTTTTTCTGAACTATACACGCTGTTGATGGAAAATACATATCCGGTGTTATTGTAGCACAGATAATAAACTCAATCTCTTCTTTTTTTATTTCAGCATCCTCTATCGCTCTTAAAGATGCTTCCAGTGCCAGATCTGATGAAGCATAACCTTTAGGACAGATTCTTCTTTCTCTAATCCCTGTTCTTGAAATTATCCATTCATCACTTGTATCAACCATCATTTCCATATCTTTATTTGTCAATTTCAATTCTGGTAAATACGAACCCGTCCCGATTATTCCGATTCCCATTTTAACTCCTTCATCTCTTCAAGTAATTTTGAATTAATAATTTTTTCTCCAAGTTTAATTGCACTGTAAATTGCTCTTGGAGAACTCCTTCCATGACTTATTATCACATTCCCATTAACTCCAAGCAAAATTCCTCCTCCATACTCTGCGTAGTCTGCTTTTCTTGCAAAACTTTTTAAATTTTTACTTATTAATAAAGTTCCTATTTTCCCCTGTATATTTTTCATTATCTCTTTCATAAGCATGGTTCTAAAAGACCTTGTTATTCCTTCAGATGTTTTCAAGACAATATTCCCTGTAAAACCATCTGTTATAATCACATCCGCTTTCCCCGAAAATATTTCATGTCCTTCTATATTTCCTATAAAATTAATTTTATCACTCTCTTTTAACATTTTATACGCCTGTTTTCTTAAATCATCTCCTTTTGTTTCTTCTTCTCCAACATTTAAAAGTGCAACTTTTGGATTATTTATATTAAATACATTTTTTGAATAAAGAGACCCCATTATACCAGATTGAAATAGATGTAAAGGTTTTGGACTTATGTTTGCACCCGCATCCATAAAAATAGTAACACCTCCCGTAATATTAGGAAACAATACAGCAATTGATGGTCTTTCAATTCCCTTTATCATACCAAGTTCTGAAATAGCGAGTGAAACAAAAGCAGCGGTATTCCCTGCACTGAGTGAAATATCAACTTTCCTTTCTTTTTGCATCTGTATCGCCACTTTCATACTTGTATTTCTTTTTAAAAGAGTTGAAGTAACTTTTTCATCCATTGCAACAAAGTCCTGACAGTCAATAATTTCAACTATATCAATACTACTTTTTAAAACCTGCCTTATTTTTTCTTCTTTTCCTATTAAATAAATTTTTAATTTATCATCTTTTATAAACTCACAATTTTTGGCAGGTGAAATAGGTGCATTATCTCCACCCATCGCATCAAGAGCTATTCTTATCTGTCTCATTTGGAAGTTTCTACTTTAATAACTTGAACTCCTTTATAATACCCACAGACATTACAGACAAAATGAGGAAGTTTTACAGCCCCACAATTAGGACATTTAGTTAATGGAACACTTCTTACTTTTTTACTATTTCTTCTTTTCCCTGTTCTACTTTTTGAGTGTTTTCTTTTCGGATTCGGCATTTTTAACCTCCTTGAATTTTTTTCTCAATGCAATTTCAACATTTTTCGGAACAAAACAGGAAATATTCCCATTTAATTTAGCAATTTCTTTTACTATTGAAGAACTTATATAAAAATATTCCTCTCTGGGCATTAAAAATATTGTTTCAACATTTCTATTCAATTTTCTATTAATTAAAACCATTTGAAATTCATAATCAAAATCACTGATAGCCCTCAACCCTCTTATAATTATATTGATATTTCTTTCTTTTAAATAATCAACAAGAAGCCCGTCAAAACTTTCCACTTTCACTGATTTATTACTTTTAAAAACTCCTTTAATTAATTCAACTCTTTCATCAACTGAAAAAAGAAAATTTTTTCTTTGAAATCCACTAACAGCAATAATAACTTTATCAACAATCTTTAAACTTCTTTCAACAACATCTATATGACCATAAGTTATTGGGTCAAAAGTCCCGGGATAAACACCTATTTTTTTCATTTAATTCTCCTGAAATAGGTTAAACATGATTTCCCATATTTTCTTTTTTTTATAATTTCATAACCTTCAATAACAGGCATTTCTCTTTTAAATTGATGTTCAATTACCATAATCCCGTTTTTTTTCAGTATATTCAATTCAAGTATTTTCTGCATAATCCTTTCAAGTTTTGAAATTGGAAATTCGTATGGGGGATCCCCAATAATTAAGTCATATTTCATATTTTGGAGTTTTTCTATTTCATACTCACAATCCCCTTTTATAACCTCGCATTTTTTTTCAATACCTAAACTTTCTATATTTTCTTTTATCACTTTTATTCCTCTTTTGTCCTTTTCAATAAAAATAATTTTTTTTGCTCCGTTGCTTATTGCTTCAATTCCAAGTATTCCACTTCCTGCAAACATTTCAAGAACTTTTTTGTTAACAATCCATCCTCTTAAAGTATCAAAAATTGCTTCTCTAACGATATCCTTTGTTGGCCTTATTTCTTTATCTTTTATAAATTTTAATTTTCTTCCTTTATAAAGCCCACTTATAACTCTCATAATTTAAGTCTGGAGGAACTTCTTTTAACCCAGTCAATAACTATTGCAGAGGCAATAAATATAGAAGAATATGTCCCAAATATAAATCCAATTAAAAGACAGAAAGAAAATGTATGTAATGTTTCTCCTCCAAAAAAGAAAATAGAAAGAACTACAAAAAGAGTAGTTAATACAGTTAAAATAGTTCTGCTTAATGTCTCATTTATACTTTTATTAAAAATTCCTATATAATCAGTACTTCTGGTCTTCCTTAAATTTTCTCTGATTCTATCAAATATCACAACTGTATCATTTACTGAATAACCTACAATTGTTAGTAAGGCGGCTATAACCATACCGTCTATCTGTTTTCCACTTAAAGATAAAATTGAAAGTACTATTAAAATATCATGGAATATTGCTATTGTTGCACCAACAGCAAATTTAAATTCAAATCTTATGGTCAGATATATTAATATTCCAATAAGTCCTATAAAAAATGCTTTTAATGATTTTTTTCTTAAACTCACACTCATTGAAGGAGATACAATGGATTTCCCTTTTATTATGAAATCTTCACCAAATTTTTCTTTCAATTTTTCTATAACCATATCAGAAGTATTCTGGGGTAATCTAATAATAAAATTTTTATCCTCTGTTCCCAGTTCCTGAACAGTAAAAGAACCAACATTAGTGTCTGCAATAGTTTTTCTTAAATTTACAACATCCATTTTTTGATTAAATTCAATATTTATCAGATCTCCACCAACAAAATCAACACCAAAATTTTTCTCACCTCGTATAATCATATAGACAATCCCGGTAATTATTATTAAAGATGAAAAAATATAGAAATATTTTCTTTTTCCCAAAAAATCAAAATTTGTGTTTTTTATAATTTCCATTTTATATCCTCAACTTTTCTATTTTTCTATTTATTATAACCCAGTCAACTATCACTTTTGTTACATAAACAGCAGTAAATAAATTTGCTATTATACCTATACTCAAAGTTAAACCAAAACCCTTTATCCCGCCTTCTACAAAAAGAAAAAGAACAAGCCCGGTTATCAGAGTTGTTATATTTGAATCAATTATTGCACTCCATGCTCTATGGTATCCTGCATCTACACTTGCCTTGGGAGATTTTCCTGCTCTCAATTCTTCCCTTATTCTCTCAAAAATCAAAACATTTGCATCAACTGCCATACCACATGTTAAAGCAATACCAGCAATACCCGGCAAAGTCAAAACCCCTTTTATACCAGCCATTATTCCAAGTAAAATTAAAATATTCAAAGCAAGGGCAAAATCAGCCAGAAGACCAAAGTGAAGATAATAAAACATCATAAATACTACGACAATTATTGCCCCATAAAGGGACGCTCTAAAACCCTTCTGTATATATTCCTTTCCAAGAGTAGGCCCAACTACTTCCTGATAAATAACATTTAACTTTGCCGGTAAAGCACCTGACCTTAAAACAATTGCAAGTTCCCTTGCCTCTTCCATATTAAATTTACCTGTTATAACTGCTTTACCTTCTGGTATCCTTTCTCTTATTTGAGGAGCACTTTTTATAACCCCATCAAGTACAATAGCAAGTCGTTTTCCAACATTTTTGGCTGTTACTTCTTCAAAAATTTTAGCACCTTCTTTATCAAGAACTAAATTTACATCTGGAAAACCAGTTCTATCATATCCAACATAAGCATCTACTATATATTTACCTGTTAATTCAGGTTCTTTCTTCAAAAGCAATGGTTGCGTCTCTCTATAAATCCCTCTTTCATCCTTTTCTTTTAAATAAAGTAATTCATATCCATCTGGAACATTTCCCTGCAATGCCTGTTTAAAAAGATTTTCATCATCTATAACAAGTTTAAACTCAAGAAGTGCTGTCTTACCAATGATCTCTATTGCTTTTTCCGGGTCTTTAACACCGGGTAAATCAACTATTATTCTATATGTTCCTTCTTTCTGAATTACCGGCTCTGTTACTCCAAGAGCGTCAATCCTATTTCTTATAATTTCAAGTGCTCTTTCAGTTAAATCAGAAAGAGATTTTTCTTCAATTTTTTCTTTTTCTACTTCAAGAACAACATGAATTCCACCTTGCAAATCAAGACCCTTTTTCAATTTTTTTTCAGGTGGATAAAACAGATAAAAACAAAAACCTATCACTGCCAAAATAATAACAAACTTAATATAAAATTGTGTTTTCATCTGTATACCTCTTTTGGTTCAAAAATTTTTTCTTTAACAATTTTAAATTCGCCATCTTCATATTTTCTAAAAAAACATGTATAATATCCTTCGTGACACGCACCACCTTTTTGTTCCACTTTAAAAAGAAGTGTATCTCCATCGCAATCAATATAAATTTCTTTCACATATTGAAAATTGCCTGATTCTTCACCTTTCAACCATAATTTTTTCCTGCTTCTACTGTAAAAGTGCATTTTTCCTGTTTTTAAAGTCATTTCAATTGCTTCTTTATTCATCCATGCAACCATCAAAATATTTCCATTTAAATCCTGAACTACACTTACAATTAATCCCTGTTCATTAAACTTCACTACATTCAAAATCTTTTCCATTTTATTTAAAAATTTTATAATATTTTTAAAAACAATACAAAAAAATGAGAAATAAGAATACCATAAAGAAAAAATTATGGCAAATTTTATTAAAAATTCCCATCGGAGAAACAGTAAGTTATTCAGAAATAAGTAAGAAAATCAATATGCCTAAAAAAACAAGATATATTTCAACTCTGTTAAAAGAAAATCCCTATCCAGTTTCAATCCCCTGTCATAGAGTAATTTACAAAAATGGGAAATCTGGAAAATATATATTTGGTGAGGAGTTTAAAAAATACATAATTGAATGGGAAAAGTTATTTAAATAATTCTTCTATACACTTTACTGTCTCATCTACAAGTTCCTTTCCTCCTTCAGGACTAACTACACATGAAGGAGCAATCGCTCCGTAACTGCCTCCCTTTACTGCTCTTTCAGTCGGAAGATATGTTCCTCCTCCTACAAGTTGAACAATAAATGTCTGAATTGCTTTACTTCTTGCTTTAATTCTCATTCCATAATCAAGATAACACTCAAAAGGATTTGTAGCAAAAACAATACCACCAATTCTTAAAATGTGGATATCAATCTCAACTTTTGGTTCTGATTTCTGAATTTCATATCTATCTTTAACACTTAAATACCACTGCGCTCTCCGATAGTTTTTTGTAATTTCTATATACCATCTTTTTTCTTTTTTTCTGTCTGGATTTTCATCCAGTTCTTTTTTCAATCTTTCATATTCTTTATAATATTTTTCTGCTTCATTCAGGGACCCATTTAAAACATCCTCAGTAATCATGTATCTTGAAACTTTAATTCTTCTGTAAATATATGAAAAATCAGGATTATAGTTAATATCTTTTTCAATAAGAGGAATAATATTTTCAATACCGTTAGCAATTCGCAAAGCAATTTCTTCCCTATGAGTTTTTTGTGATAAATCCCACATTCTCTGTTCACTCTTTTTATTTATAAGGATATGCGGGGATTGGTCTCCTGCTGCACTGCACTGAGATAGAATACAAATGTTTTCTCCAAATCTTTTTCTTAATTCTTTTCTTGTCTCATGCCAGAAATCAGCACTTATTAAAAATTCATTCTCACTGACCTGCGAAGGACAGGCAATATTCACAACGAGACCTGTTAAATTTTTATCTTTGTCATAGGTTGCCATTAAATTTATTGAATGGTCTTCATATCCTTCAACATGACTGAAATCAGGTACATCTGTTCTTCCGTACATTTGAGAATGCCCATCATAATATGAAATCCTTCTGTTATGTCCAACAACTGCAAATCCCAAGCCATAAGCAATTCCACCTTCTTTTCTGTTTTCCCATGCAATTTTCACACCTTCTTTTATTTTTTCAGAAGCAAATTTTATAAAATCATTCGGACTCATCACAGGTAAATCTATTCCATAACATTTAGACAAATCGCTCCTATCCCTACCTCTAAAAATATCACCTCCGGGTTCAGGTGCTGTATGAGTATGGGTAGCATTTATTATAATTTTTGTTTCATCTATATCCGACAAAATTTTTTTTATTTCTTCTACAACTACTTTTTTAAATTCATACGGAATTGCAACTAAATCACAACTTATCATAATAACACATTCTGAACTTTCTTTTTCTTTAATTGACTCAAGAATTAGTACAGTTGCGGTTATTGGGTCTTTTATCCCTTCTGAAATTCTTGCATGAAACTGTCCGCAGAGACATACAGGTTGTTCAGGAGTTATATCAACCTCTTTCCATCCAATAAATAATTTTCCCATTCTATTCTCCTTTTTCTATTTTAAAACTTCTTCAACTTTATTCATCCATTTTACAGATCCTTTTTCCTTAACATCGTCAATTACTTTTTTTATTGCTATGGCAACAAGTTCTGCCACTTTTTCATCATTTGGAGCCCTTAATGGTTCTGTCATTCCAAAATGTGTATCACAATGTTTTTGTGCTTCAGGATAATCTTCAGGAATATATCTCATTTCTTTACCATAAAACTGGCAACTCCAAGGACAACCTTTTCCATAAGCATTTTTCGCCTGAAAAACAGTCATTGCTGGTAGTATAAAGCTCTGCCATATACCACATTTAACCCCTTCCAATTGAATTGCTTTCAAAACATAATCTCTGAATTTCCTGACATCCTTTTTAATTCCGAAATACTCCATATCCAATCTTATTGTATAATTATACCAGTTATGCTCACAGTTTTCGGGAACATATGGAAGAATTAAACCCTCTACTTCACTTAATAATCTATTCAAAACATCAGCATTTTTTTTCTGAACTTCAAGATACCAGTCAAGTTTTTTTAATTGTGCTCTACCAAAAGCAGCGGTTAAATCATTATTTCTGTACATCCAACCAAGAGCATATGCATGATAATCTCTGTTTTCAAATGGTCTTCTTGTCTCTCCAAAACTCCACAACATTTTAGCCCTTTCATATATCTCACTGTCATCTGTTACAAACATTCCACCCTCTCCTGAACACAAACATTTATTTTGATTGAAACTGAAAGCAGTACAATCTCCAAAACTTCCAACTTTTTTACCTTTATATTTTGCACCATGTGCTTGACATGCATCTTCAATAACTTTTAAATTGTATTTTTTTGCTATTTTTATAACTTTATCCATTTCTACAGGTAATCCGTGAAGATGAACGACTATAATTCCTTTTGTTTTTTCTGTAATTTTTTCTTCAATTTTATTAACATCTATATTCATAGTCATAAAATCAATATCCACGAATACAGGAATACAATTGTGATGTAAAACACAGGTCGCAGAAGAACTCCATGAATATGCTGGAACTATTACTTCATCTCCACAACCAAGTTCGCATCCAGCAATTCCCATATGTAAAGCAGCAGTTCCACTATTGGTAGTTATTGCAAACTTATTTCCATTCCATTCCGCAAATTCCTTTTCAAATTCTTTGCAATTAGGTCCAAAACTGTGAATTTCTCCTTTTAATGAAGATAAAACATAATTAATATCAGATTCGTCTATAGGAGGCCACTTCTTTATCATCCCTTCAGGTATAAGTTTTTCTCCTCCAAAAATTGCAAGTTTTTCACTCATTTTCTTCCTCCATAATTGATTTTAAAAAATTAAGTCCTTTTTCCATTGCCACATCAGGTTCATAGTCATTCTCTTCATATTCAAGATTTATATATCCATCGTAATTAAAACTTTTCATGACTTTTATAAGTTTTCTGTAGTCAATTATTCCCTCTCCTACAAGTGCTGGCTTATATTTTTTTCCATCAAGTCCTGACAATTTTCCATCTTCAGAAATTATCCAGTCCTTAAAATGAGTGTGTATTATGTACTTTTGATTATTTATAAATGCTTCTTCAGGTTTTTCCCCTCCAATTATTACATTTCCAGAATCAAAAGTTACTCTCAAATCAGGTATTTCCTTTATTGCAAAATTTATATCATCAGAAACTAAAAAAGGTCCATTTATATCAGGGAAATGCTCAACCGTAATTTTTATCTTAAATTTTTCACTTTCCTTAATAACTTCTTTTAATCCTTCAATTACATTTCTCCTTGATTCTTCTCTTGAAAACTCCTTTTTCCCTCTGAGAGGCAACATTATTTTATCTGTTCCAAGTATTGCTGCAATTTCAAATCCTTTCTTTATCTCTTCTATACCTTTATCTCTTAATTTT
Source organism: bacterium (assembly GCA_035371905.1). Lineage (NCBI taxonomy): Bacteria > bacterium. Next base: position 13,917 of record DAORXQ010000032.1, read on the forward strand.
TTTTCTTTAAAGTTAATATCTACAAAAAAAGTATAACAAACAGTTTTAAGTCCAAAATCATCCATTATTTTTCTTACCTCTTCAGGTTTATTCTCGTAAGTTGTTACCCAATCAATTCCATCAAGTCCAAGATTTTTTGTAAATTCACACAATTTTTTTATACTGAAATCATGTTTCCAGTCCCCTCTATACATTGTATAACTCATCATACTGATTTTCATTTACCCTCCCTTTATAATCTTACAATGTACAATAATTATATTACACTTTACAAAAACAAAAAAATGTTTTAAACTTAACGAGGGGAAAAATGGCAACAATATATAAAGATAGAATTGAAGGACTTTATTGTAAATGTACAAAGGGGGATATAGCAATTTTTAAAATTCTTGAAGATAAAATCAAATGTATTTACTGTGGAAATGAAATAAAATGCAATCCTCCAGTTGATTTTATCTGGAAAGAAAAATGTCATCACTGTGATGAAAAAAATTCTACTTTTATTATTGACTCCACAGGTATAAAATATTGCTCAAGATGTGGCAACTCTAAATAAGTTTTCTTATAATTAAAAATCCCCCAAAAAGAATAAGAAAGACACTGAAAAAAGAGGAAATATATTTTAAATATTTTTCACTGATTAATTTTTTACTTTTAAATATAAAATACGAAACAAATGAATACCATAAAAAGTCAGAGAAAATATGTCCGGTAAAAAATAAAAAAATTCCTTTAAAACCATAGGGAAATGCAAAAGAGAGATAAACAAGACCTATTGTAATCCACCAGATTGTCCAGTATGGATTGCTTAAACTTACAAAAATACCTTCAAAAATAAGAGAATAATTACTTTTATAAGAAATATTTATATTTTGTTCAATTTTTATTTTTTGAGAAGAAAAAAATGATAAAAATCCTGTATAGATTAAAAAAGAGCCACCAAAAATACTTAAATATAGTTGAATCATCTCCTTTTTCAAAAAATTACCAAATCCAAAAATCAATAATAATACCATTAAAAGTTCAAGTAAAGAATGACCGATAATAATTAACGGACCCGCTTTAAAATCTCTTTTTATTGTTTCTTCAATAGTAACAGCAAGTAATGGACCTGGACTTATAGCCCCTGAAAATCCAATTAAAAAGGATGTAAAGAAAATTAAATATAATGGCATTTTTATAAGTTTTCAAGTTCATATATTAAAATAGCAATACTTACAACACTTGCAGTTTCAACTTTTAAAATTCTCCTTCCAAGAGAAACAGTAAAATATCCATATCCTCTTGCAATTTCAATTTCTTCTTCATCAAAACCACCTTCAGGTCCAATGAAAACATTAATTTTCTTATTTTTTATATCTATACCTTTAATTTTCTCAATAATACTTTTTATTGTCACTTCTTTTTCTCCTTCCCAGAAAATAATACCTAAATCTTTTTCCTCTTTAATACATTCTTCAAACTTATTAGGTTTTTCAATTTCAGGAATAAAAGTCCTACCTGAAACTTTTGATGACTCTTCTGCAATTTTTAACCACCTTTTAATTTTATTCTCTATTTTTTCTTTGGGAATTTTTACAACTGTCCTTTTATTTATTACAGGGACTATTCTTTTTACTCCAAGTTGAGTTACTTCTCTTACAATAAATTCAAACTTATCTCCTTTTGGTAAACATTGGAAAAGTTGTAAATTAAAGAGAAGTTCCGGATTATAGATTTCTTTTTCTTCAATAATTTTACCGATTATTTCGTCTCTTTTCATTTCTTTAATTTCAATTTCATATTCTCTCCCGCTTCCATCAAATCCAATAAACCTATCTCCTGTCTCAAATCTTAAAACATTTTTTAAATAATGATATGTACCACCTTTTATCAGAAAATTACATTTAATTTTTACACAATCTTCTCCAATATATATTCTCCTCATTTCAGAAATCTCTCTGAAACATATTTAAAAATTTCTCCTGACGGTTGATAAAACTTTAAATCCGCTATATTTTCAAAATAACTTTTTTCTGTATTTATTTCAACTATTTTTGCTCCATTTTTTTTTGCTATATAGGGTAAGTCAGAAGCAGGCTTTACAAATCCTGA
>DAORXQ010000033.1 GCA_035371905.1 bacterium
TTTAAATTTTATGTTTACACAGACCGCATCTTCTATTGAATAATAAGGAGGCACTTCTTTATTCTTTCCTTTAACAGCAAAAGCATGAACACTTTCAGCATCTCCACAGAAAAATCTTGTTAAATTTACAGTATGGGTTACCTGCTCATGAAATTGCCCTCCACTCTTATCTTTCTGAACCCACCATTTCCATATTCCTTTCTCAGATTGCCTTGGGGTCCCTCCTATCCATCCTCCAAGTATCAAAACAGGTTGACTTTTTTCACTCAAATCCTTTACCATTTTTACTCCCCTTCTATATCTGTTCATATATAAAACACAGGTAAGCAATTTTTTTTCCTTAACACCTTCAAGAATTTCTTTACACAAACCCAAGTCAAGTCCAACAGGTTTTTCAACGGCAAATGGAATATTTTTTTCTATTGCATAGAGTTCTGCACCATGAGCAAATGGAGGAAGGCAAAAAAATATACAATTAAGTTCTTCATTATTTATCATTTCTTTTGCATTTTTATAATATTTTCCTTTATATTTTTCTGCAATAAATTTACCTCTTTGTTCATCTATATCACAGAATGCAGAAAGTTGTACATCCGGAAAATTAGATAAAGCATTTAAATGTGCCTCTGCTATCCCTCCACATCCAACAAAACCAACCTTCATTTTCATTTTTTCCTCCTTTTTTGTAAATTTCAACTTACTTTTATTTTACTACTTTTACTTTGATAAAATCAAGCAGAGTGATATAATAAAACAAAAAGAAGAGGGATAATATGAAGATAACAGGGATTTGTGGTAGTCCAAGAGGAGAAAAAAGCAATACGAAAAAATTATTATTAAAATTTCTTGAAGTATGTAAGGAAAAAGGTGCTGATACAGAAATTATTGATTTAAGTAAATATAAAGTAGGTTTCTGTCTTGCCTGTGAAATATGCCATAAACAGCCATCCTGTCCTTTAAAAGATGATAGAAATTTAATAGTTGAAAAAATGCTTATATCAGATGGAATTGTTTTTGCTTCTCCTGTTTATATAGACAGTGTTTCTGCCCAACTTAAAGGTTTTTTTGATAGAACAAGTCATTTTATACACTGCCTCAGATTAAATGGGAAATATACATTCGGGATTGTGACAAGTGGAAGCGGAAGAGGAGAGACGGTTCTTGATTATATAAAACATTATTCAAATATTGTTGGAGCACAGTTTGTTAGCGGAATAAATGTAAGAGTGCCTTTAAAAGATGAGGATTTTAATAAAGTGATTGTTTATGCAGAAGATTTTTTAAAAGCAATTGAAGAAAAGAGAGAATATAAAGACCAGATGGAAAAAATTGAGAAAAATAAGGGATACTTCAAAAAACTTGTTGAGATGAGAAAAGAAGAATGGAAATATGAATACGAATACTGGCAGAAAGTTAAATAAAGAAGTTGAGAATGTTAATCCTTCTTAAATACTATTTGACCCGAACCTTCTTATTTTGTAGAATTTATAATTATGGAAAAGGAAATAAAAAGACAACTTGAAGTGATTAAAAGAGGCGTTGTTGAAATAATAGAGGAAGAGGAGTTAGAGACAAAATTAAAAGAATCAATAGAGAAAAATAAACCTCTGAGAATTAAATACGGAATAGACCCGACCGCTCCTGAAATACATCTCGGACATACTGTTCCAATAAAAAAATTAAGGGATTTTCAGAATTTAGGACATAAAGTCATTTTTTTAATTGGAGATTTTACTGCAAGAATTGGAGACCCAACAGGAAGAAAAGAGACAAGGCCTATTTTATCAGTTGAAGAAATACAGAAAAATTTGTCATCATATAAAGAACAGGTAAGTAAACTTCTTGATATTGATAAAACAGAATTTGTCTATAATTCAACATGGCTTTCCAAACTAAATCTTGAAGAAATTATTAAACTTACTTCAATTTTTACAGTCGCTCAGATACTTGAAAGAGAGGACTTTACTGCAAGATATAAAGAAAAAAAACCAATATTTTTACATGAATTTTTATATCCACTTTTACAGGGTTATGATTCATATGTACTTAATGCAGATATTGAGATAGGAGCGACTGAACAGAAATTTAATCTTCTTGCTGGAAGAACAATTCAGTCATATCTTGGACAGGAAAAACAGGTAGTTATAACAATGCCAATACTTGTTGGGACAGATGGAAAATTGAAAATGAGCAAAAGTTATGGAAATCATATACCGATAAATACAGACCCTTTTGATATGTTCGGGAAAATTATGTCAATACCTGATAGTATAATGGAAGATTACTTCTCCTTGCTTACAGATATAGAACCAGAAACTTACAGAAGTATGATTGAAGAAAACCCCAGAGATGCAAAAGCATATCTTGCAAAGGAAATTGTTAAATTTTTCTTTGGTAAAGAGAAAGCAGTTGAGGCAGAAGAAGAATTTAACAGGATTTTTAGGCAGAAGGATTTACCGACAGAAATCCCGGAAATTGAAATAAATGATGGGATACTTGATGAAAAAAAGGAAATTGAACTGGTTGAATTTCTTTCAAAAACAGGTATGGTAAGTTCAAAATCAGAAGGAAAACGTCTAATAATCCAGAAAGCAGTTAAAATAGATGGAGAAAACATAACAGACCCATTTTTAAAAATAAAGGTTAAAGATGGAATGATAGTAAAGATAGGGAAAAGAAAATTTTTTAAAATAAAAAGGAAATGAAAATGGAAGAGATTAGAAAAAAACTTACTGAATATGGTAAAAAAATAGTTGAAAAAGGACTTGTTGCAGGACCTGGTGGAAATATAAGTGCAAGAGATGGTGATTTTGTATATCTTTCTCCGAGTGGATTTTTTCTTGATGAAATAAAAGAAGAAGAATGGGTAAAGGTGGATTTAAAAACAGGTGAGATTTTTGGAAATTTAAGACCGACGTGTGAAATTTCAATGCATCTTGGAATATATGTAATAAGAGAGAATGTTAGAGCAGTTATTCATACCCATCCACCAATTACAGTTGGTTTAATCTCTGCTGGAGTTAAATTTAAGCCATTTTTCCCAGATTATGTTGCTATACTTGGGAAAGATGTTCCTGTTATTGATTATGTGCCACCTGCTGGTGAGGAAATAAGAAAGGCAGTTTGTAAGGAAATAAAAAATGTAAATGTTGTTCTTCTTAAAAATCACGGAGTTGTTGCAGTTGGAGAATCAATAAAAGAAGCATATACAAGAAGTTTAATTGTTGAAGAAGCAGCAAAATCAATTTTTGCTGGAATTTTAAGTGGGAAATTGAGATACTTTACAAAAAAAGAAATTGAGCAGATAGAAAACCTTGAAGCAGAAGATTACAGGAAAGCACTTCTTAAAAATCAATGAACTGGAAAATAAAAGATTTTGTCTTTAATATTGAAAAACCCCTGATAATGGGAATTCTGAACGTAACTCCTGATTCTTTTTATGATGGTGGTAAATTTTTTAATCTTGACAAAGCAGTTGAAAGAGGAATTGAAATTGAAAAAGAAGGAGCAGATATTATTGATATTGGTGGACAGTCAACAAGACCTGGAAGTAAGCAGGTAGATGAAAAAGAAGAAATTGAAAGAGTTATTCCTGTAATTAAAGTTTTAAGCAAAGAATTAAAAATACCCATTTCATGTGATACATTTAGAAGTAAAGTTGCAGAAAAGGCGATTGAGAATGGCGCAAAGATAATAAACGATATTTCTGCCTTTTCCATGGATAAAAATCTGCTTGATGTAATAAAAAATTCTGATTGTGGATATGTTTTAATGCATATGAAAGGTACTCCTGAAAATATGCAGATAAATCCCTATTATGAAGATGTAATGGGAGAAATAAGTGAGTTTTTTGAAGAAAAATTAAAAATTCTTGAAGAAAATAAAGTAAACATTGAAAGAGTTGTGATAGACCCTGGAATTGGTTTTGGAAAAAGAGTTTGTGATAATATTGAAATACTTAAAAATCTTGATAAATTCAAAAAATTTAATAGACCAATTTTGATTGGAACAAGCAGAAAATCTTTTATAGGGAAAATTCTGAATCTTGAAGTTGAAGAGAGATTATCTCCAACAATAGCAACAAATGTATATGCTTATTTAAAAGGAGCAGGTATTTTCAGGGTTCATGATGTAAAAGAAGTTAAAAATGCAATTGATATAATTTACTGGATTGAAAAAGTGGTAGAGATTTAGAAAAAAGATTGTAAATTTTTAAATATCCATCCATATTACTGAAAGATTTGACATCTGAAAGTGAAAAATTATAAATTAAGTGTAAGAGGGGGAAAAATGAGATATTTTTGTACAGATGGAGTAAAGATTAAATTTTTCTTATTTTTTATTCTTTGTTCAATTCTTTTATATGGTGGAGTTTCTGACACATTGAAAGAGATAAAGGAGAATGTAAAAAACAAAGAATATAAAAAAGCGACAGAAAAAAGTTTATCAAATCTTTGTAATTGAAAAGAAATTAGAATGACTTCTTTATTTTGACCGGATATAGATATAAGATTAGAATAAGAACCCGGTGCGTATATACCACTTGGAAACACAAGAAATATCACAATACAGATAGAAGGAGTTTTACCACAGAATGAGGAAGTTATTTTATCCTGCAATTCTGGTAAACTATCTCTCTGGGAAGGTTCAACTCAAAAATCTTTCCCCTATACCTGCTATATATCACAACTACCAAAGACATTAACACTTAAAGGAGAACAAACATCAAACACAATAAAGGACATAACCCTGACACTAACAACATCAAAAGGAGGAGAGGATAAAGGGAAAGCGACAGTATATGAAGTATCAGTAAGTGCAAGTCCGGGTGTGATATGTGCAGGAGGAAATGTTAATCCCAATTTAGATATACATAAAGCAGAGATAATAGCAACAACAACTCCAGCAATAGAAGGAATACAGATAAACTTTGAGATAACAGGGCATAAAGGATATGACAGTATAAAAGATGAGACCGAGTACAATATAAATGGTGCAGATAATGGTAAATTCAGTAATGGTGGGACAAAGTGATACTAAAATAACAGATAGCTAGGGAAAAGCCAGTACGATATATATTTCAGGTTCAGATGCATCAAATCCGGATAAAGGTTTATATTTTTATTCAATCATTAAAGCAAGCAGTGATACAATATCTGATACAACACTTGTACAGATAAATCCACCCCAGATGAATTTGGATATATTTCTTGACCCGGAGACAGAAGAGCCGTTAGATTATTTAATAGCAGATGGAGAAAGCCAGGCATTAAACAAGGTTAAAATTCAATACAATTCAACTCCTCTACCCAATCACACAATCAGTTGGAAATTTAAATTCTGGAAATATGATACTATACTGATTACTATGGATTCCTCAGCACAGATTATATATAATAAAAGTTTATGGGACTTAGAAGATGAAGAATGGGAAGGTGTTTTTAATTTATCGTTTGAATTTGCAGACCCGGATTATGAAGGTACAAGTGATATTCAATATGGCTCAATTACTCCTACATCACAGACAAACCAAAATGGAATAGCAACATCAATATTTACAGCAGGAACAGAGGCAGGATTTATTGAGATTTGGGTATGTGATAATGATTTTAGGATAGTAGAAAGGGGTAGTTTTCATATTCGGTTTCCGTGGCGAAAAGGTGAAAAAGGGCAACAAAAACCTTCTGCACCATCAGGGAGAGGGTTTCCACTTGCTTATAAAATTGTAGCAAGATTTAGGTAACAAACCTATGCCTGTTAGTAGTGGTTATAGAAATCCAATTCATAATGAAGAGGTAGGTGGAAAATCTGAAAGCCGACATATGTATGGAGATGCAGTAGATATAAGATTACAAGTTGGGATGGGGATGGAGATATACATTATGATGATTGGAAATTTATGCATGATACTGCAAAAAAAGAAGGAGCTACCTATATTGATACAAAATTAAAAGGATATATTCATATGGATTGGAGATAAATTAACAAAGGAGGATGATACGAGTATGAGAACAAAAAAAAGGAATGTTCAGATTTATTATTGTTTTTTTATTTATTGTTTTAATGAATATCACTCCTTTATCTTTTGGTAATGGAATAGGTCCTCCTTCGCCAGAGGTATTAAAAAAAATTGAAGAACTGAAAACTATAAAGGAAAATATAGAAAAGAGTGAAGGAGATTTGAAAAAGAAATGGATTCAAAAACTTATAAAAATTTTTGAAAGAGAAATTGAATATTTGAAAACATATGATTATAAACCAGATAGTCATAAAGTTATGCCTGATGAAGAGAATTATTTCAGGTATTATTTTCATGAATTAAGTTTTGAAGTTGGGCAACTTCCAAACTTGGATGAAAAAATTATAAAATTACTCATAGGATATCCTACGTATCCTTATAAACATCCTCCTTATACTTATCAACTAATTAAAACAAAAGATAAAGAATGGATTTTAAAACATTTTACTATCTGTGCAAATGATCCTGATGATAATGTAAGAGATAGTGCAATATGTGAATTATCTCTTATAAGTAATCCATTTATTGAAAGTGCGGAGTGGGATTTAACCCCCTATGAGAAAATACATAGAGCCCTTTCTTCAGAAGATAAAAATCTTCTTAAAAAAGTTCTTACAAAAGCATTAGAAGATCCATGTTTCACAATAAGATTATCTGCAATTCGTGGTCTTATAATCTATAAGGATGACCGCGAAATTATTTCAAAGATTGAAAAGATAGCAAAGGAAGACAATCATGAGTATGTTAGAGAAAAGGCACAAAAATTATTAAAAGAAATGAAAACTCAAAGTAATAAATTCTTTTGAAACACAGGTTAAATATTTCTCATATAGTAAAAGTAAGAGAAGGATGTGGATTTGGAGGATGTAGAACCAGTATTTCAATTGCATATCCCTTTATTCCTGTTATTTCTATCCGAGCCCCGTCCTCCCTTTTTATTTGAGAGAAAAGGGAAGATGGTATAAAATAATAGTGTGTTTTTCTTAAAAATCTTACAAAAATGAGAATATTATGTATTGATGTTGGAGATAAAAATATTGGGATTGCTATAAGCGATGAAGAAAATATTCTGGCAAAAGGGCTTGGCAGTTTAAAAATGAATGATGATATCGTTGCAAGGATAAAGGAAATTATAAAGAAATACAATATTGGAAGAATTGTTTATGGGCTCCCTTTAAAAATGGATGGTTCATTCAGTGTTCAAACAGAAAAGACACTTGCATTTATTTCAAGATTAAAAGAAGCAATCAAAGACATTGAGTTTATATCATTTGATGAGAGATTGACAACTTCCCTTGCAGAGAAATTTTTACTTGAAGCAGATTTAAGCAGAAAAAAAAGGAAAAAATATATAGATAAACTATCAGCACAGATAATCCTTCAAAATTATCTTGATTCAATAAACGTAAAGAATGACGAGGAGATCTGGTGGTAGAAAATAAAAAGGATTGTTCTTTTCTCTGGATTTTTTCTGTTACTTTAATTTTAAAACTTTTCCTTTCCTATTTTTTTCCTTTAACAGGTGATGAGGCATATTTTATAACAACAGGTAAAATTTTTGACTTTGGATATTATGAACATCCTCCTATGATATGGTGGATTATTTATATTTTTTCTTTATGTGGTAGATATACTTTCCATTTTTTCTACTACAGATTGTTTTCTATTTTTTCTACTCTGATAATAGTTTTTTTTATTTCAAGATTGCTTACAGAAAAGAAAAATTCTTTTCTTATCCCTTCTTTTTTTTTGCTCTCACCTGTTTATCTTTTGAGTTTTTTAATTACAAATGATATACCATTACTTCTTTTTACTTTTCTTTCAGGAGTATTTTTTTATAAAGGGATTGAAAAAGAAAAAAGGATTTTTTTTGTTATTTCAGGATTTTTTTTCGGTCTTGCTTTTTTGAGTAAATATTTGTCTGTTCTTTATCTTTTCGGTGTTTTCTTTTATGTTATTTTTAAAAATGAAAAGAAATACTGGAAAAATTTTATAATTTTTATCCTTTCTTCTCTTCCTTTGATTTTTATTAATTTTTACTGGAACTATAATCACTGCTGGATAAATATTCTCTTTAATCTTGTTTACAGGAAAAAGGTGGAATATTTTAAAATTAAAAATATAATTCTGTTTTTTCTCTCTTTGTTTTTTCTTATGACCCCTTATTTTTTCTTTCTTTTTTTAAAAGAAAAGTTTTTTTTAAAAAGGAAATTTGAAACAGGTTATGATTTTTTCTTTTATGTTTTTTTAATTCCTTTATTTTTTCTGTTTTTAATGTCCTTTTTAAGAGTGGTGGGGCTTCACTGGTATATATCCTTTGTTCCTTTCTCTTTTTTACTTCTGAAAGATTTTGAAGAAGATAAAATTTCAAAATCCATAAAAATTTCTATTTATTTTAATGGATTTATTATACTCGTTATAATTTCAATCCTTTTATGTCCTCTCAAAATGTTTAAAAATCACAAAGAGTTTTCTGAAATAATAATGTTTAAAAATCCATATCCCATCTGTGCTTATCTTGAGAAATTCAAAAATGAATATATTTTTGCAACTCCCGGTTATACAGAAACAGCAATTATGTCTTATTACTGTAAAAAGGACTTTATTGTTTTTGGAGACCTCGGACACAGCGGAAGAGAATATGATATTACTTTTGATTTTAAAAAGATAGATGGAAAGGATATTTTAATTTTTTCTCCATTTGATGTAGAAGAAGCAAAATATTTAGAATTTTTCACAGAGATTAAAAAAGAAAAAATTGTTATTGAAGGCGGGAACTTTTATTTGCTTTTCTGTAAAAAATTCAATTATGAAAATTATAGAAATATAATTTTAAGACAGACATATGAGAAATTTTATAAGATACCGGAATTTTTACCTGTAAAGAAAAATTTTTTCAAGGAAAAATATAATTTTTAAAGAAAATCAAAATTGTTGATTAAAGAGCGGACTTTTTTACTGCTTTTGCAACCTGCTTTGCAACATTTTTATCAAGAGCAGAAGGAATTATATAATCAGTAGAAAGTTTGTTTTCAGGAATATAATTTGCTATTGCTAAACTTGCTGATATTTTCATTTTTTCTGTTATTTTTTTTGCCTTTGCATCAAAAGTACCTCTGAAAATGCCCGGAAAAGCAAGTAAATTGTTTATCTGATTTGGGAAATCACTTCTTCCTGTTCCGATTATGTATGCACCACCTTTTTTTGCTTCATCTGGCATTATTTCAGGGACTGGATTGCTCATTGCAAAAACAATAGAATATTTATTCATACTTTTAACCATTTCTTTTGTGACAAGATTTGGACCTGAAACTCCTATAAAAACATCTGTTTTTTCCATTGCATCCTTTAAACTGCCTTTTTTGCTTTCAAGTAGATAATCTGTTATTTCTTCTTTTACAAAGTTCATATTTTCTTTTCTTCCTTTATAAATTATTCCCTCTCTATCACATAAAACAATTTTTCTTGCACCGTATTTATATAACATTTTTGTTATTGCTATACCTGCTGCTCCTGCTCCATTTATTACAATTTTTATATCTTCTATTTTTTTATTCACAAGTTTTAAAGCATTTATTAAAGCAGCAAGAACAACTATTGCTGTTCCATCCTGGTCATCATGAAAAACTGGAATTTCAAGTTCTTCATTTAATCTCTGTTCAATGGTAAAACATCTTGGAGCAGAAATATCTTCAAGATTTATTCCACCAAAACATGGAGATATTTTTTTCACTATATCAATTATTTCTTCAACATTTTGAGTATCAAGACATAAAGGAACTGCGTCAACTTCACCGAATTCTTTAAACAAAATTGCCTTCCCTTCCATAACAGGTAGTGCTGCATGAGGTCCGATATTTCCAAGACCTAAAACTGCACTTCCATCAGTAACAATAGCAACAGTATTTCCTTTCCATGTGTATTCATAAATTTTGTTTTTTTCTTTTGCTATTTCAAGGCAGGGAATAGCAACTCCAGGAGTATAGGCAAGAGATAAATCTTTTTTTGTTTTTAAAGGAACTTTCGGTTTTATTTCAAGTTTACCTTTTGCTTTCTTATGCAGTTTAAGCGCTTCTTTTGATAAGTTCTTCATTTAAATATTGAGTTTTTAACTATAAATCCAGCAAAAACAATTGAAACAATTGAAATTAATTTTATAAGAATATTTAAAGAAGGTCCTGCTGTATCCTTAAACGGGTCTCCAACTGTATCTCCTGTAACAGATGCTTTATGAACATCTGTTCCCTTTCCACCAAAATTTCCTTTTTCAATATATTTTTTTGCATTATCCCAGGATGCACCTGAATTTGCCATCATTATAGCAACAGCAAATCCACTTGTTAAAGCACCTACAAGAAGTCCAACTACTCCATCAACTCCAAGTAAAATTCCAACAATTATAGGAAGAAGGACTGTTAATATTGAAGGAAGAAGCATTTCTTTCTGTGCTGATTTTGTACATATATCAACTGCTTTTGCATAATCAGGTTTTGCTTTCCCTTCAAGAAGTCCTGAAATTTCTTTAAACTGTCTTCTTACTTCCTGAACTATCTGCTGTGCTGCTCTTCCAACTGCTTTTAAAGCCATTGAGCAGAAAAAGAATGGATACATGGCACCAATAAAAATACCGCATAAAACTCTAAAATTCATTATTGACATATCAAGTTTTCCACCGAGTAAAACAATCTGGTCCTTATATGCAGCAATTAGAGCAAGAGCAGTCAAAGCAGCAGAACCAATGGCAAAACCCTTACCTGTTGCAGCAGTTGTATTTCCAAGAGCATCAAGAGCATCTGTCCTCTGTCTAACAAATGGTGGCTGATGTGTCATTTCTGCATTTCCTCCTGCATTATCCGCAACAGGTCCATAAGCATCTGTTGCAAGTGTAATTCCAAGAGTACTCAAAAGTCCAACTCCAGCAAGTCCAATTCCGTAAAGTCCGAGTTCAGGTTCATAAAGTCCACCTGCAAAAACATAAGCACAGATTGTGGCAATAACAACGGTTAAAACAGGAGCAATTGTTGATAACATTCCTGTTGAAATACCCTCTATAATTACAGTAGCATGTCCTGTTAAAGCACTTTTAGCAACTGCCTTTGTTGGTGGATAGGTATCTGATGTAAAAAATTCTGTAAAAAATCCAATTATAACACCTGCTATTATTCCACTTAAAATTGAAACATAAAGTCCTTTATACTGGTAACCAAGAAGTAATACAACTGCAGGATAGGAAAATATAACAACTAAAATTGAAGCAAAATAAATACCTCTTCTTAAAGCCCTTAATAAATTTGCCTGACTTGCATCTTCACTTGCTTTGACAAGAAAAGAACCTATTATTGATGAAATAACTCCTATTGTTGCAATTAACATAGGAAGGGAGACACCTTTAAGTCCAAGTCCTGCTGCATAAGCAAGAGCCATTGTTGCTATTATTGCATCTGTATATGATTCGTAAAGGTCTGCTCCCATTCCAGCAACATCTCCTACATTATCTCCTACATTATCTGCAATAACTGCCGGGTTTCTCGGGTCATCTTCAGGAATTCCTGCTTCAACTTTTCCCACAAGGTCTGCTCCAACATCTGCTCCTTTTGTATAAATACCTCCTCCAACTCTTGCAAAAAGTGCCTGTGCACTTGCTCCCATACCAAAACATATCATTGTGGAGGTTATGTATCTTAATCTTTCTTCAATTCCATATCCTCTACTTCTGTAATACCAGGTAAGAAGGTTATACCAGATACTTATATCTAAAAGTGCAAGTCCAACAACAACAAGCCCCATAACAAGTCCTGCAGAAAAAGCAATTCTTAAAGCACTATTTAAAGAATTTTTAGCAGCAAATGCAGTTCTTGCACTGGACCTTGTCGCAATTGTCATTCCAATATATCCACTTAAAGCAGAGAAAAAACCACCTGTTAAAAAAGCAAAAGGGACAAAAATAGGTAGATAATTAAAAATAGATAGTAATAAAAGTATAATAAAAATAACACTGAAAAATACTCCAACTCCTTTGTATTGCCTTTTTAAATATGCTCTTGCACCGGTTCTTACAGCTTCTGCAACTTCTATCATTTCAGGTGTTCCTTCGGGTCTTTTAAGAATAAATTTTGCTAAATAATAGGTATAACCGAGTGCAAAAACTGAACCTATAATTGTAATCAATAAAGAATAATCCATTTTTTTCCTCCTTTCAGTTATTATATAAACTCATTGCCTTTTCCAAGTTACTTCTTAATATTTCCTTTATTGCATCCACAGATTTATCTATTGCTTTTTCTATAATCTCTTTTTCCTCTGGTAAAAACGGAGATAAAACATAATCAATATAACTTGTTTCTATTTTTTCTCCTCTTATTCCTACTCTTATTCTAACAAAATCTTTACTCTGTATATTTTCCATAACAGAAATCACTCCTTTATGTCCTCCTGGTCCTTTATCCTTTATTATTTTTATTTTCCCAATTTCTATATCAAGTTCATCATGAATAAGAAATAGATTTTCTACTTTTTCATTAAAAAAGTCAAGAGCAATTTTTACTGCTTTTCCGCTTTCATTCATATATGTTTTTGGCTTTAAAATTATTATTTCCTTGCCTTCAATTTCAACTTTCCAGCCATTAAAAAGTTTTTTCTTATAAATCTCAATAACTCTTCCACTTTTTTTTAATCTATCAACAACTTTAAAACCAACATTATGTCTTGTTTCAGAATATTCTTTTCCAGGATTACCAAGTCCAACAAAAATCATTTCTGACTTTCTTCTTTCTGTGCTTCTTCTTTTTCTCTTCTTCTTTCTTCAACTTTTTCCTGTGAAATTACCTTTGGTTCTTCTACTGTCTCTTCAACTTTAACTTCTTCTACTTTTTCTTCTTTTGGTTTCAGAACCGTAACTACAACTCTGTTTTCATCTTCAAGAATTTTAACTCCTTCAGGCATTTTTATATCTTTAACTAAAATTGCATGTCCGAAATCAAGGTCTTTTATATCAATTTCTATATTTTCAGGAATATTTCCTGGAAGTCCTTCAACTTTTATTTCTCTCAATTCATGTTCAAGTATTCCACCTTTTTCTTCTCCAATTGATTTTCCTTTTATAATAACCGGGATTTCCATAATAACAGGCCTTTCTGAACTCAATTTGTAAAAGTCAAGATGAATTATTTCGTCTTTTATAGGGTCTGTCTGTATATCTTTTAAAACAACCTGAATTGTCTCTTCCTGTCCATTTTTTTTAAGTTTCATTTCAGCCATAATGTTGTGGGATGTTAAATGTAAAATTATTTTCTCACTTGATTTTTTTTCAAGTTTTATAGGGACAGGTTCTGTATCAGGTCCATATAAAATACCGGGAATATATCCTTTACTTCTTAATTTTCTCGCAGTTCCTTTACCTTTTCCTTCTCTTATTTCTGCCACAAAAACTACTTTTTCCATGAAGTCCTCCTTTATTTATATATATTTCTTTAAAAAAATGGGCGCGGATGGATTCGAACCATCAGCCCCCGCGTTATCAGCACGGTGCTCTGCCCTTGAGCTACGCGCCCTAAAATTTTACTTTTTCTTTAAAAATTCTTCTACTTTTTCTTTAATAATATCCTTTGTACCCAGAGCAAAAGCAAGAGCAGTTCCAAAACAGAAAGAAGTAAGAACTATAATAAAAACATCTCCAATAAAATCTGCTGCAATTCCTATTTCCTGCAAAGCAAGAACAGTTCCAAATACTACAATGGCGATTTGAGTTAATTTCCCTAAAAATGGTGCTTTTTCAATTCCTGCATTTCCAGCAGATGTTCTTACAATACCGCCAAAGAAACTGCCAAGGAAAATTGAGAAAATGAATATCAAAAGTCCAAGTATAAATCTTGGAATAAATCCAAGAATTTTGTCTATAACGGTTGATGGTATCTGTATTCCTGCAAAATTAATAGCAAGGAAAACAACAACAAGCATTAACAACCAGTAAACACCTATTCCGAGTAATTGTGAGACATCCATTGATATATTACCTTTATCAAGCAATTCTTTAAGCCCTGAATCTTCTGAAAGTTTGTCAATTTTTATTACTTTGAAAAACTTTATTATTAATACTTTCAGAAATTTAGCTATGAGCCAGCCAATCAGAAATATTAAAAGCCCTCCGATAACTTTTGAAAAAGCAAGCCAGAATTTACTAATCAGTTCATTTACCATCCCAACTCTTTCTCCACCCATTATTCCCTCCTTTTTTGGATTATTCTATCATAAAATTAAAAAAAATCAATTTTCTCTATTTGTTTTAAAGATTGTATAATTTCTGACTTCTTTAAATGGAGTGAAAACCCTTCCTCCACCTTCAAAAAACTTTGTAAAAAACTCAAGATACTGTAATCTGCTTGTATGAACGTAACTTCCGAGTAGATTGATTACGAGATTACCAAAATGCCCAACTATAAAAATAAGAGCGGATATAAAAATTCCTACAAAAGGAATATTTTTTACCATTGAGACCATTTGATTGATTACAAGTCCAAGAACTGATGTTGTCAATCCAAGACCAAAAAGACGGCTGTAACTTAATACATCTCCGAGTAAATTACCCGCAATAACACTGTAAGCACCATAAACAGCCCAGAAACCCTTTAACATAAATTCTTTCTGAGTTTTTGCTTTTTCGTACATCAGATAAATAAAACATAAAAGTAAAATATAAAGAGGCACTTTCATTAATATTTTCATTTTAAGAAATCCAATAACAATAATTCCAACAAGTATCTGGATTAAAAGAAGTGTAATTGCTTCTCCGCAATATTTAAGAGAATATCTTCTTATTTGATTGTAAAGATTTAAAATAAGACCCCATATAATCTGGATATAGCCAAAGGCAAGAGCAATTGAAAGAAATAGAATGGATTTATTCCCACTTTCAAGTGGATTTAAAAGTACTAATTTTTTTAGATATTTAACAAAAGAAATACTTTCTGGAAGTTTATATATTATATCTCCAAACCATCCACCAGTTAAAGACCCTATTATTAAAGTTGAAATTCCACATATAAGCAGTAATTTTAAAAATTTAATAAAGTTTGGCAGAAATCTGAATTTTTTCATTAAAATCAGAGATATTAATACAAGTAAAATTCCATATCCAGCATCTGTTAAACAGAATCCAAATGAAATAGCAAAAAATATGGATAGAGGTCCTGTCGGGTCAATATTTTTATAAACAGGTCTACCATATAAGTCAGTAACAACTTCAAATGGTTCAATAAATCTATTGTTTTCAAGAATTATAGGGACATTGTCTCCCTCTTCCGGTTCTTCAATAACTATATGACTTTCAGGTAAAATCTGTAAAACTATCTCCTTCAGAGTATCTATATTTTTTTCACTTATCCAACCCTTTATCCCTTTTACAAATTTTGAAATGCCAAGTTTTTCTTTGGCAATAACAAATTCATAAATACTTTTGTAGTAATCATAACATACAAAAATTTCCTTTCTATTTATCTTTATTTTTGAAATTTCACTCTTTATTTCTGAAATGACTTTTTCGTTTTTTTCTTTAACTTTTTCAAGTTTTTCAAAAATATCTTTTATTTTTTTGTTCCAGTTTCTAACATATAAAATTTTTCCGGCAATTTCTTTTAAAAAATTTTCAGCAACTTCTCTTTTGTCCTTTCTGAATAAAACAATGTATAAAGTGTCTTTCTGAAACTCCCCTATTTTTGTTATATATAAATCTTCAAAAGTGTTTTCAAATTTTGTTTTTTGTGAAAGAGAAAAAACAAAAAAAGAAAAACTGGTAAGAGAAAAAATTTCTGA
>DAORXQ010000034.1 GCA_035371905.1 bacterium
ATTTGTGGGTATGGTAAGCATTCAGCAGACGAATTTTGACATAACAAATCCTCCAAAATTTATTGGAGGCGGACAGAAAATTTCTTTATCTTTTGAAATAGGTACAGTTGCAAAAAATTACATGTTCAGTTTTACAGAACCATATTTATTTGATAGACCCATTTATATCGGACCTGATATTTACAGATTGGAAAGAAACTGGGATGACTGGGATACAACTTCTACTGGTTTTGATCTGCGGATTGGCAGAAAATGGGAAAATTTTAATCTTGGATTTAAATTATTGAGTGAAAATGTAAACCTTTATGACATACAAATACCCTCTATAATTTCTCAGGAGGGCAAAAAGAGAAAAAATAGTATTACAACATATCTTACATATTCTAATCTTGATAGTGACATGTTCCCAACAAAAGGAGATAAAGTTAGGTTGTCTTTAGAATATGCAGGACTTGGAGGAGATATTGATTTTACAAAAACAACCTTGGAAAATAATTTTTATTATCCATTGAAAAATTTTATATTTCACAGTAAGACAATGGTTGGATATATAAATAAAGATTATGACGAAATACCAATTTACGAAAGATTTTTTGGAGGAGGGATTGGAACAGTCAGAGGTTATGTAGAGAGAAGTTTAGGACCAAAAGAAATAGATTCAGAAGGAGTTGTTCATTATCTGGGAGGAAAATTTATTTTTGCACAAAATTTTGAAATGATGTATCCTTTATATAAAGACGTTTTATATGGAATAGGTTTTTTTGATATAGGTAATGTAGATAAGGACTGGAGTTTTAGTAATTTAAAGAAAGGTATAGGAGCGGGAATAAGAGTAAATATTCCATTTTTCAACGCTCCAGTTGAAATATATTACGGTTATGCACTTGATGCTGAAGAAGGAGAACCGAAAGGCAGAATTCATATAGGAATGAGTTTTGGTTTTTAAAAAGAAAGGAGGAAAGTAAAGTGAAAAAGATTTTAGTTTTTTTGGGTTTTATGTGTATGGGATTGCTGGCTCAGAGCGGGAAAATAGGATATGTGGATATTAAGAAGGTTTTTGATAATTATGATGAAGCAAAGAAAACAGAAGAGAAGTTTAAGAAGGAGATTGACGAAGCACAGAAAAATCTTGACAAATTGCAGGATGAAGTAAAAAAAATGCAGGAGGATTATGAAAAAAAGAAAAGCATGATGAAACCGGAAGAGCAGACAAAAAAGGAGAATGAGATAAAGGCAAAAGTACAGGAATTATCAAAGAAATGGATGGAAACAAAGCAAAAACTTGATGATAGGGGAAAAGAACTTGAAAATCAGATATTTGAAGATATCAAAAAAGCAATAGCTGACTATGCAAAGAAGAATGGTTTTTCTATGGTAGTTGACTCAAGATTGATTCTTTACGGAGAAAGTGCGGTTGATTTAACTGATGAAGTTATAAAACTCATAAATAAAAAATGAATATGAAAGCTAAAGAAGTTGCAAAAATAATAGATGGAAAAGTTATAGGTGATGAAAATATAACTATTACAGGTGTTTCCGGTATAAAAGAAGCAAAACAAGGGGATTTAACTTTTATAGCAAACAAAAAATATAAAAATCTTCTTTACACGACAAAGGCATCTGCTGTAATAGTTGGACCTGATATAAATAATTCTGTAAGTACAACTTTAATTCAGGTAGAAAATCCTTCAATTGCTTTTGCAAAAATTATGTCTCTTGTAGGTCCAGAACCTATAGTTTTTCCTTCTGGTATCCATCCAACAGCAATAATAGGAAAAAATGTTTTTCTTGGAAAGGATGTATCAATTCAACCCTATGCAGTAATAGAGGATTATGTAAAAATAGGTGATAGAACTGTAATCGGAGCAGGTGTTTACATCGGACATTATACAGAAATTGGCTATGATTGTTTGATTTATCCAAAAGTTGTTATAAGAGAAAGGATTAAAATAGGGAATAGAGTCATAATACATCCTGGAACAGTTATAGGTGGAGATGGATTTGGTTTTGCAACAGTCAAAGGAGTTCATCATAAAATTCCTCAAATAGGAACTGTTGAAATAGGCGATGATGTTGAAATTGGTTCAAATGTTACAATTGATAGAGCAAGATTTGATAAGACATACATAGGAAATGGAGTGAAAATAGATAACCTTGTCCAGATTGCCCATAATGTTTATATAGGTGATAATTCAATCATTGTTGCTCAGGTGGGTATTTCTGGAAGTACTGTAATAGGTAAAAATGTAATAATTGCAGGTCAGGCAGGTATAATAGGGCATATAACAGTTGGAGATAATGCAGTAATAGGAGGTAAAGCAGGGGTTACAAAAAATGTTCCTCCAAATACCCATGTTACAGGTTTTCCTGCAAGAGAAAAATGGGAAGATATGAGATTTCAGGCATATATGAGAAAGATTCCTGAATTAATAGAGAAAATCAAAGAACTTGAAGAAAAAATTGAAAAATTAGAAAAGAAAAATGGATAAATTTCAGAAAACGATTGAAAAAGAAGTGGGTATTGATGGGGTGGGACTCCATACAGGTGAAAAAAGCAGGATTATTTTAAAACCTGCTCCACCAAATACAGGTATTATATTTATAAGAAAAGACATAGAAGATAGTGAACCAATAAAAGTTGATATAGAAAATCTCCTTGATACAAACAAATTCCCAAGAAGAACATCAATTGGTAATGAAAAACTTCAAATCCATACAATAGAACATTTACTTTCAGCACTTTATGCCATGGAGATTGATAATATTTTTGTTGAAATTTATGGAAGTGAGTGTCCCGGTCTTGATGGAAGTTGTGTTGGATTTGTTGATTTGATAAAAAAGGGAGGAATAAGGGAATATCAGGAAGAAAAAGATGTATTTTATTTAAAGGAGCCAATTTACATTTCAGAAAACAGTTCTCATATAATTGCTCTTCCATCTAAGGAATTCAGGATTTCCTATACACTTGATTATCCAAATACTCTTATAAATTCTCAATTCGCCTCATTTGTTATTAATCCAGAAATCTATGAAAAAGAAATATCTCCTGCAAGGACCTTTTGTCTTAAAGAAGAAATTGATGTATTGAGAAATATGGGACTGGGTAAAGGTTCTACATATCAAAATACACTAATTATTGATAAAGATAAAGTTATAAACAACGAATTCCGATTTCAGGATGAACCGGTAAGACATAAAATTTCTGACCTGATAGGAGATATTGCCTTGCTTGGGAAATATCTTTTTGCACATATTATCGGAATTAAGAGTGGTCATTCAATAAATACAAAATTAATAAGAAAAATAAAAGAACTTATAAGAAAAGAAAAAATAAGTGGAGTTGCTTCTCCTGTTTATGCTACCGTTTCAAGTACTCAACTTGAAATTGAAGATATAGAAAAAGTAATTCCTCATAGATATCCTTTCTTACTCATTGATAAAATACTGGAAATTAACGAAAATAAAGCAGTTGGTATA
Source organism: bacterium (assembly GCA_035371905.1). Lineage (NCBI taxonomy): Bacteria > bacterium. Next base: position 3,478 of record DAORXQ010000034.1, read on the forward strand.
AAAAATGTCACCATAAATGAATGGTTTTTTGAAGGACATTTCCCTGGTAAACCTATTATGCCCGGTGTTTTAATAATTGAAGCGATGGCGCAGGTTGGTGGTGTTCTGATGTTAAGTAAAGAAGAAAATAAAGGGAAACTTGCCTATTTTATGAGTGTTGATAGAGTAAAATTTAGAAGGACAGTAAGACCGGGAGACCAGTTAATTCTTGAAGTTGAGGTTGTAAAATTAAAGAGTAAGGTTGGGCAGATTCAGGGCAGGGCTTATGTAGATGGTAAAATTGCCGCAGAAGCACTTTTAATGTTTACAGTGGTTGAGCCATAAAATGAAAAGAATCCATCCAACAGCAATTATATCACCAGAGGTTGAAATTGGTGAAGATGTTGAAATAGGTCCTTATGCAATTATTGAAGGAAATGTTAAAATCAGAAATGGATGTGTAATAGGTCCTTTTGTTCACATTCAGGGTTATACAGAAATAGGAGAAAATAACAGAATTTTTACAGGAGCAATAGTTGGAAGTATACCACAGGATTTGAAATATAAAGGAGAGATAACATATTTAAGAATCGGCAAAAACAATACAATAAGAGAATTTGTAACAATAAATCCTGGAACTTCAAAAGGAGAAGAAACCAGAATTGGAGACAATAATTTAATAATGGCTTACTGTCATATTGCTCATAACTGTATAATCAAAAATAATGTTATAATGGCAAATTATGCTGCTTTAGCAGGACATGTAATAGTTGATGACTATGCCATTATAGGTGGACTTACAGGTGTTCATCAATTCTGTAAAATAGGCAAACACTCAATAATAGGTGGTGCTTCAAAAGTTACAATGGATATATTACCTTATATTATAGCAGATGGTCATCCTGCAAAACCCTGTGGAATAAATGTTGTCGGACTTAGAAGAAGAAATTTCCCAAAGGAGAAAATAGAAATTCTGGAAAAAGCATACAAAATTATTTTCAGGTCTGGATTGAATACTTCTGATGCATTGGAAAAACTTGAAGAAATAAACAATTGTGAAGAAATAAAAGATATAATTGAATTTATAAAGACATCTGAAAGAGGAATTGCAAAAGAAAGAGAATAAATGAAAGAAAATCTTGCAATTCTGGTAAGTGATGATTTTTTTTCTGAATATTCATTTTTAAAATTAAAAGAAAAATATAATTTATTCCCCTTTTCCTTTTCAGAATCAGAAAAATTTAATGATTCATTTATTGTAAAAGATGCAAATGTCCCTTTATTTTTTGAATTTTTGAAGAAAAACAATATTAAACTCATTTTTTTTGCAGGAAAGGTTAAGGCGAATTTAGTTTTTGAAAATTTACATCCAACAGCAAAAAATCTTCTATCTCAAATAGGAAAATTGAAACCAGAGGATACCATGAAAAAAATTGCTGATTTTCTTGAATCTTATGGACTTAAAATAATTCCTCAGACAGATGTTTTTATAGATGAAATTGCAGAGAATAAAGTTTATACATTCCCGCTTACAGATGAAGAAATGGAGGATGTAAAAACAGGTCTTTCTGTTCTTGAAGATATTTTAAAACACAGAATAGGACAGTCAGTTATAGTGAAAAACGGTATGATTCTTGGAGTTGAAGGAATAGAAGGAACAGATGAACTGATAAAAAGAATAGGGAAATACTGTAAAGATTTTGTTTTTGTAAAAGGTTGCAATGAAGATAAAGATACAAGATTTGATTTACCGACAATAGGGATGGAAACAGTAAAAAATATGAAAATGGCAGGTGGAAAAATTATTGCTGTTAAGTCAGACAAAACGATTATACTTGAAAAAGATAAAGTTGTAGAAGAATGTATGAAAAATGAAATAAAATTAATTGGAATAAAATGAAGATAAAAGAAAATTTTGATGAGATTATTTCCTATCTTGAAGATTCTTCTAATTTTAGAAAAGGTAAAGCAGATAAAGTATATATTCCTGAAACAGAAAATGAAATTTTTGAGATTCTTGAGATATGCAGAAAAGAAAGAGTTCCTATAACAGTTTCAGGGGGAGGGACAGGAACAGTTGCAGGAAGAATTCCTGTTTCTGGATATATAATTTCAACCGAAAGTTTTAATAAAATAATTGATATAAATAAAGAAAAAAAAATTGCGACTTTGCAGGCAGGTGTAATTGTTGATAATTTTTTAAAAGAAATTGAAAAGGAAGGGCTTTTTTATCCTCCATTTCCCACAGAAAGAACTGCTTTTATTGGTGGGAACGTTTCAACAAATGCTTCAGGTGAATACAGTTTTAAATTTGGACCAACAAGAAAATATGTAAAAAGAATAAAAATGGTACTTACTTCCTGTGATATTATTGAAATAAAAAGAGGAGAAATTTTTGAAAAGGATGGATTTATTGATTATGGAATTTTTAAAGTACCTCTGCCATCTTATAGAACCCCTGATGTTAAATGCTCTGCAGGTTATTATTCAAAAGATGGGATGGATGGTATTGATTTAATTATTGGTTCAGAGGGTACTCTCGGAATAATTACAGAAGTAGATGTATCCCTAATTGAAAACTTACCGCCGAGATTTATTATGATTTTATTTTTAAAAGACGAAGAGAATATTCCAGAAATCGTAAGGGAGATAAAAGAAAGGAAAGATGAACTTGAAATTTTTTCATTTGAATTTTTTGATAAAAAATCTCTTCTTTTTTTGAAAGATGACTTTAACTTTATACCTGAAGATACATGTGCTATTTACATTGAAGCAACAAATGATACAGAAAAAATGGAAAAATGGATTGAAATAGCAGAAAAAATTGGAGTTTTAGATACAGTAATAGGAGAGGACATTACAAACTATAAAAAACTCATTGATTTCAGACATAAACTTCCTGAAAATGTTAATGCTTATTTTAAAAAAATAGGAAGTATAAAAATTGCGGTTGATGCAGCAGTTCCAGAGGATAAATTTGAAAACTTTTATAGATTTTACAGAAAAATTATGGAAGAAAACAAAGATATTCATACAATACTTTTTGGACATATAGGAGAAAACCATCTACATTTTAATCTTTTTCCAGTTGATGAAAAACAAAAAGAGAGAGCATATAAAATTTATGAAGAATCAGTAAAAAAAGCTGTTTATCTTGGTGGAACTGGTTTTGCTGAACACGGAATAGGTAAATTAAAACATAAATATCTTGAAATAATGTATGGAAGGGATGGAATTTTAGATATGGTAAAAATAAAAAAAATATTTGACCCTTACTGCATTTTAGGTCTTGACAATATTTTTCCAAAAGAATACCTTAGCCTTGTCTAACTTCTGAAATCTTGACAATTTTCTAAAAATCCCTTATTTATTTTTATAAAAACTTGATAAAAATTTTTAAAAATAGTAAAATAAAATAGTGTTCCGGTGTAGCTCAACGGTAGAGCATCCGCCACTAAAACATTGGCGGACCCGCCAAGTAGTTTGGCGGGGGCGGCTGTTAACTATTGAAAATGTATTATGTATATGTGATAAAAAGCTTTAAAAATAGTAGAAGGTATGTAGGTTTTACATCTAAAAATCCAGTAGAGAGATTAAAGGAACATAATAGAGGAAGCAATAAGTGGAGTAGGCAAAATAGACCATTTGAATTAATATATTATGAAGAATTTACTGAAAAAGAAAAAGCAAGGAAAAGAGAGAGATTTCTTAAAAGTGGCAAAGGAAGAGAATTTTTAAATAAAATAATAAAAAATTCAAATAAAACTTTTAAAAATTAAACAAAAAATATAGAAGAATTGAAAAAATTGTGGTAAAATTATATAGTTCCGGTGTAGCTCAACGGTAGAGCAGGCGGCTGTTAACCGCAAGGTTGTAGGTTCGAATCCTACCACCGGAGCTATTTATAAATTTTTTTTGTGGAAGAAAGTAAAATTGGAATTTGAGGATGTAATAAAGATAATAGGTAGTTATAAGTCCAGAACCAATAAAAGGATTACTTAAGATATCGGAGGAAGTTGATATTTTAATGTTAGTTCCATTAGGATATCTGTAATATAGTTTTTTTAGATAATGCTTCCAGAAAGTATATAAAAAATATAGTTTTCAAGGAAGAATTTAGTAAACTTTTTCTAAAAATCTACTAAAAGTAATATTTCTTTCGTATCTCAACGGTAGAGCATCCGCCACTAAAACATTGGCGGACCCGCCAAGTAGTTTGGCGGGGGCGGCTGTTAACCGCAAGGTTGTAGGTTCGAATCCTACCACCGGAGCTATTTATAAATTTTTTTTGTGGAAGAAAGTAAAATTGGAATTTGAGGATGTAATAAAGATAATAGGTAGTTATAAGTCCAGAACCAATAAAAGGATTACTTAAGATATCGGAGGAAGTTGATATTTTAATGTTAGTTCCATTAGGATATCTGTAATATAGTTTTTTTAGATAATGCTTCCAGAAAGTATATAAAAAATATAGTTTTCAAGGAAGAATTTAGTAAACTTTTTCTAAAAATCTACTAAAAGTAATATTTCTTTCGTATCTCAACGGTAGAGCATCCGCCACTAAAACATTGGCGGACCCGCCAAGTAGTTTGGCGGGGGCGGCTGTTAACCGCAAGGTTGTAGGTTCGAATCCTACCACCGGAGCTTTTTGCTCTTTTAAACAATTTTAGATATGAAAAAGCCAGAGTTATTTTTAAACAAGCAGAGTTTGATCATATGAATGGTGGAAAGAAAAAATTGGGAGGATAAAGACCCACATCGTTTTTTATCTGTACACAGGGCCAAAATATCAAAGTATTTTTTAAAAATTCAGGTTGTAATCCGTGCAGTCAGGAAAAAATGAATTTGTGTAAAGTAAAGGAATGTTTTGACAGAGTTGAAGTTAAAGATATAATAAAAAAGATAAAAGAATTTGAACTCTGAAAAAAAAATGGAAAAACCGATAATTTTTGAAAGTGAGGGTAAAAATTTAATCGGAATACTTCATTTATCAGAATTTAAAAATTCACCGGTTGTTGTCTTATTCCACGGTTTTACAGGTCAGAAAAGTGAAAGTCATTTTATATTTACACGACTTGCCAGATTGCTCTGTAAAGAAAAAATATCAGTTTTAAGATTTGACTTTATGGGTTCGGGTGATAGTGAAGGGGAATTTTCAGATATGACACTGTACACCGAAATGAAAGATGGAGAAAATGCACTGAGATATATTAAAGAGTTAGAAAATGTGAATAAAGAAAAAATTGGAATTCTCGGTCTTTCTATGGGGGCTGTAACCGCTTCCTATATCGCTTCTGAATTTAATACCACTTCTCTCTGCCTCTGGTCGCCGGTTGCTTATCCTTCTGTTATTTCAAGGCGTTTAACAAGGAAAATAAAAAAACAACTTCAGGAAAAAGGTAAGGCATATCTTCCGGGAACAGGACTTTATATAAGTGATGAATTTATTAAAAGCACAAAAGAGGTTAAACCTCTCCGATTTGCGGGAAAATATAAAGGAAGTGTGCTTATAATTCACTGTAAAGATGATACGGTTTTACCTGTTGAACATGCTCTGGCTTATTTTAAAAAATTCCACCAGCAGTCAAGATTTTCTCAACTTACAATCTTTGAAAAAGGTGGTCACACTTTTACTGTTGAAGAAACAGAAAAAGAAGTTCTGAATCAAACGGTTAATTTTTTCAAAACAACTCTGTGGGGTGGAAAGTGAGAAAATGGTTTAACTTCGTTTTTTTGAATACATTGTTTACTTCCGCTTCCTCAGATACTTCAATAGTAGAAACACACCTGCTTCCCAAAATTAATTGGTCTTCTCATTTTCCATCTTGGATGAGTAAAACGTTTATGGGAGTGGCAATATGGCAGTTTATAACTGCATTTCTTTTTATCCTTCTCGGGTTTGCTGGTAAAAAAATTTCTGAATACATTATCGAAACAAAAATTATAAAAATTACAAAAAGAACAAGGTTTGAACTGGATGATTTAATTGTTAATGCTTTTTCCCGCCCATTCAGTTTTGGAATAGCGTTGCTTGGGTTTTCTCTCGCAATAGCGGTTTTACCGGTTTCTCAGACAGCAGAAAGAATAATTTATTCAATTATAAAAATTGCGGGTGTTGTAATATTTCTATGGCTCCTTTTCCGTCTTGTTGATGTTATTGTTGTTTACCTTTCCCGTCTGACAGAGAGAACTGAATCAAAACTTGATGACCAACTTGTACCACTTATCAATAAAGCACTGAAGGTTACAATTGGAATAATTTGTTTTCTGTGGTTATTACAATTGCTCGGATATAATGTTTCAAGTTTAATTGCAGGTCTTGGAATAGGTGGCCTTGCTGTTGCTCTTGCTTTACAGAATACCCTTAGTAATTTTTTTGGCTCAATTTTTATTTTTCTTGATAGACCGTTTATGGTAGGTGATTGGGTTAAAATAGGAGATGTTGAAGGAATTGTTGAAGATATTGGTTTCAGGTCTACAAGAATAAGAACCTGGCCGGCCACACTTGTTTCCATACCAAATAAAAAAGTTGCAGAATCAGTAATAGATAACTGGTCAAGGATGCCTAAAAAAAGAGTCTATCAGACGATTGGACTTACCTATGAGACAACAGCCGACCAGATGGAAAATGCTGTCAGGGAAATAAGGAAGATAATTGAAAATGACCCCGGTGTTGATAAGGAATTCATTGTGGTAAAATTCAGTGATTTTGGTTCTTCCTCTCTTGATATTACGGTTATCTATTTTACAATTGATACAACATTGAAAGGACACCTTGAAACAAAAGAAAGGATAAATCTTGCAATAATGAGAAAACTTAAAGAACTTGGACTTTCAATTGCATTCCCGACAATGAGTATTTATTTAGAAAAAGGGGAAATTAAAATTGAAAGAAAAGATTGATTATAGAGAGGTTTTAAAAGAAACAGTAGAAGCCCTTGAAAATGGGCTGGTTTTGCTTGTTTCTGTAGATAAAAAAGGAAAACCAAATCCAATGGCTATTGGATGGGGAGCAATGGGTGAAATCTGGGGAAAACCAGTTTTTATAGTTCTTGTCAGACCTTCCAGATATACCTATTCACTCATTGAGCAGACAGAAGATTTCAGTGTGAATGTTGCAGATGAATCCATGAAAGATATTGTTATTTATTGTGGAACTGTTTCTGGTAGGAACCATGATAAGTTTAAATAGAAAAATTTAGCTCCATTAAAATCAGAGTTTATAAAATCCCCCATAATTGAGGAATGTAGAATAAACTTTGAATGTAGAGTTATTGCAAAGACAGATATAATTTCAGAATTTATTTCCGAAGAAATAAAAAACTCTAATTACAAGCAGGATGACTTTCACAGAGTTTATTATGGAGAAATTCTTTCTTGTTTAAAAACACTTCGCTAAAAATCACTTTGTTTAAATATTAACTGCTAACTTGACTGTCAAATCAGTATGTGCCTTCAAAACCCGCTTGTATCAATCATCTCCATTGCCCACCTTTAAGGTGGGATAGGGAAATTTTGTTTTATTCAATCTTCCATACAATACCTTTTTTTCCTTTGACATTTCTTGCGATTTTTTGAAGTGTGACAAGAATTTCTATCTTTTTTTCAAAAGGAAGTTTTGCCTGTTCTTTATGAAAAATATCCTTTCTTTTAAAAATATCTTCCCTTTTTATAACTTTTCCATTTATACAAATTTTTATTTCTTTACTCATTTTACCCATTTAATATTAAACTTTTTAAGAATATTTCTCAACTTTCTCTTATTAATTTTTGTTTCTTCAAAAAATCTTTCCACCTTTTCAATATCCTTTTTGCGTCCGGTTCTCAGAAATATTGCTATTAAATATTCAGGAGAAAGCACTTTAGTAGGGATTCCTTTGTATCTTACCTTTTTGGCGTTTTTAATTCCTTCTTCTTCAAGTTCATCAGCAACTATAAATTGAACTGGCACCCCCTCAATTAAAATATGCTCACCTTTCCATTTATATCCTTTTGATTGCAAGTAATTATAAATATTGGAAAGGTCAATTATTACTTTATCAGGTTCTTCCTTTAAGACAACAAAAATGTCAAGGTCATAAGTTAAAAAGGGTTCAATATAAAAAAGGGCTCCAATTCCACCTCCAATCGCATAATCATTAATCAATCCTTTCTTTTTAAGTTCATTTATAACTTTAATAGTTTTTTCCATCTTCTCGTTTTCCGCTCTATAAATCAAATCTCTTCTTCTGTTAAATTATAAAGTTTATAAATCAACCGGTCAAAATATTAAAAACTCATTAACTTTTATTCCTATTGAAAAACATTCACCTCTTAAACCCGACCTTTAAAACCCGCTTGTATCAATCATCTCCATTGCCCACCTTTAAGGTGGGATAAGTAAGATGGTTTGGATAAAAATTTTTATAATATTATATTGACTTGCACAGAAAAAATTATTGGGTTAAAATAGACAAATTAAAATTAAATAATTGGAAGAAAAAATGGCAAAGGTTACTTTTATTGGAGCAGGTAGTTTTGGTTTTACACGAACTCTTGTAAGAGATTTACTTACATTTCCATTGTTAAAAGATGCTACTATTTCTTTAATGGATATAGATGCTGAACGACTTGAATTTTCTAAAAGAGCAGTTGAGAAAATTATAGCAGAGGGTAAATATCCAGCAAAACTTGAAGTAACAATGGATAGAAGAGAAGCACTTAAAGGAGCAGATGCTGTTTTATGTACTATTCTTTCAGGTGGAGTTAATATATGGAGGTATGATATAGAAATTCCAAAAAAATATGGAGTAGATATTTGTGTTGGAGATACAAGAGGTCCTGCCGGAATTTTTCGTGCTTTAAGGACTATTCCTGTTATGCTTGATATATGCAGGGATATTGAAGAAATCTGTCCTGATACAATCTTCCTTAATTATACAAATCCAATGTCAATGCTGTGCAGGGCAATGCAGAAAAAAACAAAAGTCAAAGTTACAGGTTTATGTCACAGTGTTCAGGGAACAGCAGAAATGCTTGCGAAATGGATTGGAGCAACCATGGACCAGATTACTTATGTCTGTGCAGGAATTAATCATCAGGCATGGTATATTGAATACAAAAAGGATGGCAAAGATGCATATCCACTTATCAAAAAAGTTATACTGGAAAATGAAGAAATTTACAAAGAGGAAATTGTAAGGAATGAAATGTTTCTTGCTCTTGGATATTATGTTACTGAATCAAGCGGACATAATTCTGAATATAACTGGTGGTTCAGAAAAAGGCAGGATTTGATAGGAAAATATTGTCTTCCTGGAACTGGCTGGAATCCTGGAGAATATGCTTATATACTTAAAGAATATCTTAAAAGAGAGGACACATGGAAAGATGAAATAAAAAAATGGCTTGAAAAACCTGTTAATCTTGAAAGAGGTCATGAATATGCTGCTTATATAATTAATGCTTATCTTGGTGGGGAACCATATGTGTTCAATGGAAATGTTCCTAATGAAAATATTATTACAAATCTACCTTATGGTGCCTGTGTAGAAGTTCCAGTTCTTGTTAATAAAAGAGGATTTAATTATATACATGTAGGTGAAATTCCTCCGCAATGTGCTGCTTTAAATAATATAAATATTGCAGTTGAGGAAATGGCTGTAGAAGGTGCTTTAACAGGAAATCCTGAAATGGTTTATCATGCAATATGTTATGACCCATTAACTGCAAGTGTTTTATCTTTAAAAGAAATTAGACAGATGGTAAATGAAATGTTTGAAAAAAATAAAGATTATTTGCCTCAATTTAAAAGTATAAAATTTTGAAAATAAAAGTTTTTATTTTAAAAAACCCGCCTTAAAATTTGACTATTTTTAAAAAATCAAGGAAAATATAAAAAGAAGGTTAAAAATTAGAGGGGAAAAAATGAGAATATGGAGTAGAATTGTAGGTGGAATTTATATAATAATGGGTATATTTTTCACTTTTTGTCTTCTTTTCTTTTTTTCTAACAGAGAGATATGCAATAGTTTTACAAATTTTATAGAACAGAATTCTATTAAAGTAGGAATTTTTGCAATCGTGGTTTTATTTATTGGGATAATGTGGATAGTAAACTGGATTGATTTTGTTTATAGAACTAAATCTGTTTCTTTTGATAATCCTGGTGGAAAAGTAAAAATTTCTCTAAAAGCAATAGAGGACTATATAACTTCAACGATAAGCAAACAGATAGATGGGATAAAAGCAATTAAGGTTAAGGCACTTGTTACTTCAAAAGGACTTGAAACAAAAATTAATTTAAAATTGATTTCTCGTTTGAATATTCCGGAGACATGTAACAATATTCAGGAATTAACAAAAAGTTATTTGCAGGACACAATTGGCATTGAAAGAATATCAAATATAGAAATCTATGTTTCAAATATAATAGGTGAGTTTGAAAACAAAGAGGAAAATGAAAAACCAGAAGAAACTTGAGTTTCTGGAAAAAGAGGTTAAAAACCACATTGAACTTGTAAAAATTGTTTTCTCTCCTTCTTTTAATGAAAATCTTATAAAAATTTCTGAAACTATTGTTGATTGTATAAAAAATGGTAATAAAATTCTTCTATGCGGTAATGGAGGAAGCAGTGCTGATTGTCAGCATTTTTGTGGTGAGATGGTCAATAGATTTAAAAAAGAAAGAGAACCACTCCCTTTTATTTCTTTGACGACAGATACTTCTGTAATTACAAGTATAGGAAATGATTACTCTTTTGAAGATATATTTTCAAAACAGGTTAAAGCAATTGGAAAAGAAAAAGATATTTTAATCTGTTTTTCAACTTCAGGTGAATCTAAAAATGTAATAAAAGCAGCAAAAGTTGCAAAAGAAAAAAAAATGAAGGTTATTTCACTTACAGGGAAAACACCAAATACCCTTGAAAAAATATCCGACTTTATCATCTCTATCCAGTCAAAAGAAACAGAAAAGGTTCAGCAAATACATCTAATTATCTATCACCTGCTTTGCTATCTTATTGAGGAAGAATTTTGAAAATGTGTAAAATAAAAACTCTTAAAGAAATAAAAAAAATTTCTGAAAGATTGAAGAAAGAAGGTAAAACCATTGTTTTTACAAATGGTTGTTTTGATATAATTCATCCAGGACATATAAAGATTTTGAAAAAAGCAAAATCAATGGGAGATGTTTTAATAGTCGGTCTTAATAGTGATAAATCAATTAAAAAAATTAAAGGAGAAAAAAGACCAATAATAGACCAGAGAGGCAGGTGTGAAATTATGTCTTCTTTCTGGATGGTGGATTATATTGTTTTATTTGAAGAAAAAACACCTGAAAAACTGATAAAATCAATTTTACCGAATTTTATTGTAAAAGGTAGTGATTACAGGGAAGAAGAAGTTATTGGCAGGGATATTATTGAAAAATATGGTGGAAAGGTTGTTATTGTTCCATTAAATAAGAAATATTCAACAACAAATCTGATAAGGAAAATAAATGAAAATTTTAAGGATTATTGATGTAAATTTTAACAGGGTCAGAGAAGGGATTAGAGTTATTGAAGAATCTGTAAGATTTATATGTGAGGATAATGAAATTTTAAAGAAAATAAAAGAAATCAGACATAAATTTTCAAAAGGCCTCTTATACTATTTTCCATCTGATAAATTAAAAAGTTATAGATTTGTGGAGACAGACATAGGAAAGACATCTGATATAAAACAGAAATTGAATTTAAAAGGATTGATAGAAACTAACTTTTTCAGAGTGGAAGAATCTTTAAGAGTCCTTGAAGAGTATTCAAAAGTACTGAATCCTGATAGTTTTTCTTTTTTTCATGATTTGAGGTTTGAAGTTTACCGATTAGAGAAAAAAGTTATTACCAGAATTTCAAGAAAAAAAATAAAAATTCCATCTCTATATGTAATACTTAATCTTAAAGAAAATGAAAAAGAATTTTTAAAATTTGCTGAAAAAGTGATTAAAGGAAAGCCAGATATAATCCAACTAAGATATAAAGGAGAAAATTCAAAGTTTTTTTTAAAAATAGCAAAAACCTTGAAAAAAATTATTCCTGATGAGATAATATATTTAATTAATGACAGAGT
>DAORXQ010000035.1 GCA_035371905.1 bacterium
TTTTAAGAAATTATGACTGGCTGGACCCGATAAGTTTTTATGAAAAATCATTAAAGTGGGGATTTGAAGATGGTAAACTTTATTATAATTTAGGAACAATTTATTACAGAATGAAAAATTATGAAAAAGCACTTGAATTATTTTCAAAATCCATTGATTTATTCAAAAATAAAAAACTTCCATATCTCGGTATTGCTTCCTGTTATGCTAACATTGGAAAATATGATGAAGCAATAAATTATTATGAAAAGGTTCTTGAAATAGACCCTGATAATCCATTTGCTTTATGTTCTATTGCCACAATTTATTATAATCAGAGAAAAAAATCACTTACAGAAATATTTGAACTTTTAGATAAATGTATTAAAAAAAATCCAACTTACAGACCATCTTATGTTCTTGCCGGAAGAATATTTTACGAAAATGATAATTTTAAAGAAAGTATAAAATTTTTTAAAATTGCAGTATCAATAGACCCAAATGATGACCTCTCACATTTATTACTTGGAATAAGTTATTTCAATACAGGCAATAAAGAAGAAGCAGAAAAACATCTAACAAAAGCATATAATCTAAATCCAAATAATTATGAAAATATTCAAAATCTTGCCTTTTTCTATAAAATAACAGGAAAATTTGATAAAGCACTCATTCTCTATGAAGAAGCAATCAAATTAAAGCCTGATGATTTAGATACTTTAAACGATATTGGTTTATGTTATGCAATGATTGGTGAAAAAGAAAAGGCAAAAAATATATGGGAAGAAATATTAAAGAAAAACCCGGATTATAAACCTGCAAAAACAAATCTTCAAATACTTAAAAAAAATAACTAATTCTTTTTAAAAATACCTATAACTGCCTGACCGAGTGAAATACCACCATCATTTACAGGAACTTTATTATGAATCAGAACATCAAACTTTTCTTTCTTAAGTTTTTTTAAAGTATCATTCAGTAAAAACATATTTTGAAAAACTCCTCCTGATAGAGCAACTTTATTTATATCTCTTTCCTCCCTCAAAATTTTACACATATCCTTAATTATTTCTGAAACAGTTATATGAAATCTGTATGAAATTTCACCTGTTTTTAATCCTTTTTTCAAATCATCCGTTATTCCTTTTAAAATCATTTCCGGCTCTATGATATAACCAGTTTTTTCTTTATTTATTTTATACTCATAAGGTTTTAAATTTTTATTTTTTTCAATCTTCATCTCAAGTTCTATTGCTGCTTGCCCTTCATAATCAATCTTCTCTCTTATACTTAAAATTGAACTTACAGCATCAAAAAACCTTCCAAAACTTGAGTTTAAAAAAGTATTTATATTATTATCAACCATCTTCTTTATTATACCCCATTTTTTCATATCTATCTTTTTTACAAAATCTATATCTAAATTCAGGAAATCTTCCCCAAATACCATATAAAGATAAACTGTTCCTATTCTCCATACCTCTTTAATTGATATTTCTCCAGGTAAAGGGAAGTATCTTAAATGTCCAATCCTTTCAAAATTTTCATAATCACATATAAGAAATTCTCCCCCCCAAATTTTTCCATCCAGTCCATATCCAGTCCCATCAAAAGCAACTCCAATTACCTTTTCATTTTTTAAGAAATTGTCTGCCATGCAGGAAGTTATATGACTGTGGTGATGCTGAACATATATTTTTTCCCTATCAGGAAAAATTTCTTCTGCTATTTTTGAAGAAAAATATCCTGGATGCATATCACAGACAATTATCTCTGGCTCAACTTCAAGAATGTTTTTGAAAAGGTTTATTGACTTTTTATATGATTCAATTGATAATTCAGTTTCAAGGTCTCCTATATGCTGACTTAAATAAACATTTTTACTCTTTGTAAAAGAAAAAGTATTTTTCATATCACTTCCTGCTGAAAAAATTATTTTATTATAAGTATAAGGTATCTCAACAGGTGATGGAACAAATCCTCTTGACCTTCTTATAAAATAAATCTTTTTATTGAAAATCCTTAAGACAGAATCATCACAGTTTATATAAATTTTTCTGTTATGGGTCAAAAAAAAGTCACATATACCACTTAATCTTTTAAAAGCAATCTCATCTTCATAAATAATTGGCTCTTCTGAAAAATTACCACTTGTCATAACAAGAACATTTAAATTCTTACCAAAATGGAATAAAAGGTGATGAACAGGTGTATAGGGAAGAAAAAATCCCAGGTAATTGTTTTCAGGTGCAATTTCATAAGGAAGGATTTCATTTTTCTTTTTCAGAAGGACAATTGGTGTCTGCCAGGATTTCAGCAACTTTTTTTCAAAATTATTTATATAGCAGAATTTCTCTATAACTTTTAAATTTCTTGCCATTAAAGCAAATGGTTTCCCGTATCTTTTCTTCCTTTCCCTTAAAAATTTAACTGCCTTTTCATTTTCAGCATCACATGCAAGATGATAACCACCAATTCCTTTAATTCCCAATATTTTCCCCATTTTAATTAATTCTGAGCCCTTTTTAATAGCATCAACATTTTCAGCAACTTCTTTCCCTTTATTATCAAAAAGTTTTAAAGTTGGACCGCATGTAAAACAGCAGTTTGGTTGGGCATGAAATCTTCTTGAATAAACATCTTTATATTCCTTCTGACAGGTATCACACATAATAAATTCATCCATAGTTGTATTTTTTCTATCATAAGGAACTTTTTTTACAATTGTAAATCTCGGACCACAATCAGTACAGTTAATGAAAGGAAAAAGATACCTTCTATTTTTTTGATTGAAAAGTTCTCTTAAACATTTTTCACAGGTTGCTATATCAGGAGATATTTCAACTTCTCTTGTTTCTTCTTTTTTACTTTTAAGTATAAAAAAATCTTTCTCATTTTTAATATCTATCTTTCTTATATCTATTTCTTTTATCTCTGCTTTTGAAGGAGGGGATTTTCTTATTCTTTCTATAAAATATTCAATTTTGTTTTTCTCTCCTTCTATTTCAATCAAAACACCACTTCCTGTATTACAAACATATCCTTTCAAACCCAAATTTTTTGCATATCTGTATATAGTAGGTCTGAAACCAACTCCCTGAACCTTTCCTTTTACCAAAATTCTATATCTTTCTTCCAATTTCATCCTTTAATAATCCTTGCAAACTTCTTTCCTGCTTCTATAAGTTTTTCCTCATCTTCTTTATTTGGTGCATTTTTTATAAGTATCGGGTCTAAAACTTTTTTAAATTTAAAACTTGCAGCAATTTTTTCTATACTTTCAATTGCTTTTCCACCTCCACCATGAGTTAAAAAGGCAAAATATGGTTTTCCTTCAACTTTTCCCCTTGAAGGATAAAAAGTCCTGTCAAAAAAGTCCTTCAGTCCTCCAGCCATATAACTGAAATAATCAGGCGAACCAATAACTATACCATCACAGGAAAGTAAATCGTCAATATCTGCATCTATTCCCTTTTTCAGTACTACTTCAAGCCCTTCACTCTCAATTCCTTTTTTTATAATTTCTGCTGCTTTTTCAGTATTTCCACCAAGAGTATAATAAACAATCAATATTTTTCTCATTTTTCACCTCCTGTTTTCATTTTTATTTTATCATTTATATTTTTTAAATCTAACAAGTTTTCAAAAATCTCTACATCAAACATAATTTTCTCCTTAGAAGTTGATAAAATACAAATAGAAAAAATTTTTCTTTTTCACCTATCTTAACCTGAAAGAAAATTTTACTTGACAAAAAAAAATTTAGGGTATATTATTATTTACATTTTTATTTGTGATTTTTTTCACAAAGTAAAGAAATTTTAAAAATGATACTATTAATTTTACTTTTGCCTTTTTTAGGAGCATTTTTGAGAAAGTTTTTTCCAAAGAGATTTTCTCTTTTTATTGCAACTTTAATTACACTTATAGAAATTTTACTGATTTTTTATTTTGTTCAAATTACAGAAAATGTTTATGAAATGAAGTTTGATTTGGGTGGTATTTTATTCATATATGATGACCTTGGAATAATCTTTTCAATTACATCATGCTTTATTGCTTTTTTAATTTTTCTTTATTCCTTTGGATACTTTAAAGAGGAAAAAGAAAGGGATTATTTCAGTTTCTGGGGTTTGATTTTTCTCGGAAGTATGCTCGGAGTTATTTTTTCAGACAATTTAATTTCTCTTTATTTTTTCTGGGAAATTGCAGGTCTATGTTCTTATAGATTAATCGGGTTTTATAGAGAAAAAGAGCATCTTCTGAAAGCAGACAAAGCATTTATGATAACAGTTGCAGGTGCTGGAATTATGTTTTTATCTTTTGCATACATATATTCAATTACAGGGACTTTTTCTCTTTCTGAAATGAAAGGCATTTCTGTTTCTCCTTTTGTTTTTCTTTTGTTTTTTATAGGGGTTATAACAAAATCAGCAACTTTTCCTTTTCATACATGGCTTCCAGATGCTTCAGTTGCTCCCACTCCTGTTACTGCATTTCTTCATGCAGCAGTTCTTGTAAAAATTGGTATTTATGGACTTTTAAGGATTTTCTGGAAGACACTAACAGTTGAAGGAAATATTGTCTGGGCATTGTATCTATGTATATTCAGCAGTTTAATAGCAGGTATTGTTGCTTTGATTGAAAATGATTTTAAAAAAATTCTTGCTTATTCAACTGTAAGTCAACTTGGATTTTTAATAACAGGTATCCTTACTTTTAATAATACAGGCATATCAGGGTCTTTAATTTTTTATATTGCACATGCTCTTGGAAAAGGAGGATTATTTTTAACTGCAGGACTTATGGAAAAAGTTTTTAAAACAAAAGATATAACAAAAATGGGTGGAGTTATGAAAAATATGCCCTTTTTAACTTTTGGGTATCTTTTTTCAATGTTTTCTGTTATAGGAATTCCACCTTTTGCTGGTTTTTTTGGTAAAATCAATATCATAATGGGCGTCTTAAAAAATCATTTACTGTTTGCTGGCTTTTTTTTAATTATAAGTTCAATACTTACACTTTTATATTTATGGAGAACATTTAAGTATGTTTTTATATTTGAAAATGCAACTTCTAATTTTGATTTTAATTATAAGGGCTCAAAAATAATGACTTTTTCTATTTTAACACTTGGTCTTTTTTCTTTTTTAATAGGTATAATGTTATTTTTTGTTAAAGGAGGAATTTTTGGATATTAAATTGTTATTTTTACCTGTTTTTGTAAGTTTTGGTTTTTCGTTTCTTAATCTTTTATTTTATGGAATTGGCAGGAATATCAGAAAATATCTTTCTATTTTTGGTTCTTTATTAGTACTCATTTCATCTATTTATATTTTGAAATACTCTGTCGCCCTTCATTCCAGTACATTACCAAACTGGGAAAATTTAAGTATATTTTTTGCAATATTAATTTCTGCTATAAGTTTATTCTGCATAATTTACTCTCAGTGGTATAATCCATCTGCAAATTTTGTTTATGATTCTTTGTTTTTCCTTTTTACAGGTTCAATGCTTGGTGTAGTTTTATCAGGTTCTTTAATATATTTTTATGTCTTCTGGGAATTGATGACAATTTCAAGTTTCTTTCTTGTTCTTTATGAAAATACAGAAGAGTCAAAAAATGCTTCAATAAAATATATTGTAATGACCGGTGCTGGAAGTATTTTCCTTTTATTTGGAATTATAGGAGTAAATTTCATTGAAAAAGGGATTATATGGAAGCATTTATTTTTCTTCTCAATTTTTATTGGAGCAGGTGTTAAAAGCGGGCTTTTCCCTTTATATAGTTGGGTTCCAGAAACATATCCTTCGTCACCAACCCCAATAAGCGCAATCCTATCAGGTCTTGCAAGCAAAATGGGAATATATGCTTTTATTAAATTTTATTTTACTATTTTTCAACCAGGATGGTCTATTGCCTGGGAAAATTTAATGATTATTACTGGAATGATTACACTTTTATCAGGAGTTTTACTTGCTTTAATACAGCATGATATTAAAAGATTGCTTGCATATCACAGTATAAGCCAGATTGGTTATATCTTCCTTGGAATTGCCTGTGGAACTTCAATTGGATTATGTGGAGGTCTTTATCATCTTCTAAATCACTCAATATTTAAATCACTTCTTTTCCTTGGAGCAGGTATCTTAATAAAAATGACACATTCAAGAGAACTTGAAAAATATGGAAGATTTTCTTCTATATTACCATTTACTTTTTATACTTTCTCAATTGCATCACTATCTATTTCAGGAATTCCACCTTTCAATGGTTTTGTTTCAAAATGGATAATATGTCAGGCACTTCTTGAAAAGAAAACAGGTATATCAATTTTTGCAATGATAATTTCTTTACTTGGAAGTGCTTTAACACTGGCTTCTTTCATTAAAGTATTAAATGATGCATTTCTTGGAGTTGGAAAGGGTGAAATTAAAGAAAAAATTAATGAAAGGACACCGCTTATCATAATACCTTTTGGATTTCTTGCCCTTGGTTGTATAGTTTTCGGGATTTCTCCTTCCCTTGTCATAAATAAAATATTCAGCCCGATTATAGGAAGTATTCCAACTCTGAATATAAAACTTATTAATTTTATAAGTTTCTGGGGATATCTTTCAATACTTGTTTTATTTGCCGGTTATATTTATTTATCAAGACAGACACGAAAATTTAAAGAAAAGAAAGTTTTTGTTGGAGGTGAAAACATACCAAAAGAAATAACTGATTTTGACGGTTCTCATTTTTACAAAACTGTTTATGAAACAAATGGTATAAAGGACTTTTATGAAATTGAAAGGAAAGGATTATTTGACTCTTACAGGATTTCTGAAAAACTTTTCAATTTTTCAAGTAGGATTTCAAATAAAATTGAGATTTTTTTCAGCGATGTAATTTATCAAAAAGGAAGGGAAATTATTCTATTTATTACAGAAAAATTCAGGACTTTTCAAAATGGACTTTTACCAAGATATATTTTCTGGATTATGGCTGGTTTGATATTTATAATGGAGGTATTAAAAAGATGGTAACCAATATATTTTTTCATGTGTTTTTGCTTTCCATGATGGTAATTGGTTCTATGGTTGCTGTATTTTCAAGAAAACTTATATCCTCTCTTGTTTCTCTTGGAACAGTTGGAATGCTTATAAGTATATACTTTTTAATTCTTGGTGCTCCTGATATAGCAATAACACAACTTGTTGTTGAAGTTTTGGCATTAATTATTTTATTATGTGCAATTACAGGAAGGGATGTTACTGCAGATATGACTTCTTCAAAGGTTTATGTTTTTCTCTTCATTTTTATATTTGTAATTTCAATTCTCACTTTTATTTCCTATTCTAATTTTATATTCCCTGAATTTGGAAATACAAATATGCGGGTTGGAAAAGAGTATTTATATCTTGCAACGGAAAAATTAAAATCAGCAAATGCAGTGACAGCAATAGTTCTTGATTTCAGAGGATATGATACAATAGGTGAAGCAACTGTTATATTCACTGCAATTATAGGCGTTATGGTTCTTTTAAGAAAAAAAGGAAAAAAAGATGAATAAGGGTATGAGTGAAATTGTAAAGACAATAAGTAAGATAGTTGTTCCATTCATTATTATTTTTGGTATTTCAGTTATTTTTTATGGACATTTAACTCCAGGAGGTGGCTTTCCCGGGGGTGTTATAATTTCTGCTTCATTTGTACTTTTGCTTCTTGCATATGGAAGAGAAAAGGTCTTATCTAAACTATCCCTTTATAAAAGTGATATTTTACATGACATTGGAGCGATTATGTTTTTATCTGTATCTTTAATCGGTTTTGCTGGTGGTGTATTTTTCTTAAATATTTTTAACAAAGGTAAACTCTTTTCACTTTGGAGTGGAGGAAATTTATTGTTCAGTAATATTGCAATAGGACTTAAAGTTGGAACAAGTTTATTCCTTGGAATAACTTTACTTTCAATGGCAAGAATAATCCATAAAGAAAACAAAATTGAATTTTACGAAAAGGAGGAAGATATTAAATGATTGTTTACATATTTATTGCTTTTATGTTTTTTATCGGGATATACGGAATGATGGCTAAAAAAAATATAATTAAGATGATTATTGGAATGAATATAATAGGTTATGCAGTCAATTTATTTTTTATAGTTCTTGGTTATAAGAGCGGAGGAATTCAGCCAATACTTGTTCCGGGGATGGATATAAAAGAATTTGTAGAAAGAGCAGTAAATCCTTTACCTCAGGCACTTGTTTTAACTTCCATAGTTATAGATTTATCAATTATATGTTTTCTTGCTGCTTTATCAATAAGGATTTATGAAAAATACGGTACTTTTGACCTTGAAAAAATAAGGAGGTTAAAAGGATGAATTTAATTGTTTTTCCAGTTATTTTATATTTACTTTCAGCATTTTTGATTGCACTTATATGGAAAGAAGATGAAAAACTATCAGGGATTGCCTGTTTATCTTTTTCAATCCTTGTTTTTATATCTGTTATTCTTCTTGGAAAATATGTATTTTTAAACGAAAGAATTATATATTTTGTTGGTAACTGGCAGATTCCAATAGGTATAACTTTAATGGTGGATGCTCTTTCTTATATATTCCTTGTTGTTGTTAATTTTGTTTTACCTGTTATTTGCTGGTTTTCCAATTCCTATATGAGAAAGTATACCAAACCTGGCTACTTTTACATTCTTTTCTCCCTGATATCTGCTGGATTAAACGGTATTTTAATAAGTATGGACTTTTTCAATATATATGTCTTCCTTGAAATTTCTTCAATTGCTTCATACATTCTTGTTGCTTTTGGATTGAGAACAGAAGAACTTGAAGCGTCTCTTAAATATACAATGATTGGTTTTATCGGTTCAACTCTAATACTTATTGGAATTGGTTTGATTCTCGGGAAAACAGGGACTTTAAATATAAGTGATTTTATGAGTGCAATATTAAATATAAATAAAATACAATTGTTGTTCATACTTGGACTGTTTATTTCTGGCTTTGCTCTAAAAACCGCTCTTTTCCCGTTTCATTTCTGGCTTCCCGATGCTCACTCACTTGCTCCTTCACCTGTTTCAGCAATACTTTCTGGTTTATTTATTAAAGTTACAGGTTTTTATATGCTTGTAAGAATAATCACAAATATATTTATAATTTTCCCTGAAAGTAAAATTATAATAATGGCTCTTGGACTTATTTCTATGATTTTCGGTTCTCTGATGGCAATAGACCAGATAGATATAAAGAGAACTTATGCATATTCAAGTATAAGCCAGATTGGTTATTGTGCACTTGCTCTTGGAATAGGTGGATATTACGGATATCTTGGTGCCATTTTACATTTTATTTATCATTCTTTCTCAAAATCTCTTCTCTTTTTAAATTCAGGAGCAATTGAATACAGATATAAAACAACAAAAATTGAGGAATTAAAAGGACTTTCTGACAAAATGCCATATACAACAGCAACCGGTTCAATAGGTATGCTTTCTATTTCAGGAATTCCACCTTTTGGTTGTTTCTGGAGTAAAATTATAATTATAATTGCTGCTATTAAGTCATTTTATTACGGAATTGCCTTTATATGTGTTATTGTTTCAGTAATAACCCTTGGATATTTTCTTAAACTTAAGAGAAATATTTTTGACAGTAAAGGTGAAGGAGAAAAATTTGAAGAAGTTAACTTTAATCTTTTAATGCCAATGGTTATTTTAAGTATTTTGATTTTTTTTGGAGGACTAATTTTACTTCCAGAAGTTAAAATTTATCTTGATAAAGCAGTTGGTGTAATGCAAAATTTTTCTTATATACAAATAGGGGAGAGATGATATGGAATTTTTTGTAATCTTTATTTTAACTTTTATTGTATGGATGATTTTAACATGGAATATTGAGTTTTTAAATATAATCATAGGTCTTTTTGTATGTGCTTTTGTTGCATTTATTTTCAGAAAAGAGTTTAAAATTGACAGAAAGGTATTTCAGATAAAAAGGTATATCTATTTCATTGAATATATTTTTGTTTTTGTTTATTATATGATTAAAGCAAATATCCTTATGGCTTACAGGGTTTTAAGTCCAAGATTACCAATAAAGCCAGGTATAGTTAAAATACCAATTGATTTAAAATCAAATCTTGCAAGAACCATACTTGCAAACTCTATAACATTAACACCAGGAACTTTTACACTTAAAATAACAGATGAATATCTTTACATTCACTGGATTTATATTTATACTTATGAAAAGGGAAAACAGAAGGAAAACATAGTTGGAATTATGGAAAAAATTTTAAAAAGGGTCTTTGAATGAATACAATTTTTATATTTATCGGAATTTGTGTTGCTATGTGTGTTTATAGGATAGTCAGAGGACCTACTGCTGCGGATAGAAGCGTTGGTATTGATATACTCGGATTAATTATTATCATTTACTGTGTATTTTATTCTCTTATAACAGGAATTGATTTTTATATGAACATTGCTCTTGCCTGGAGTATTCTTGGCTTTGTGAGTACAATAACACTTGCTAAATTTCTTGAAGGGAGGAAATTTGATGATTGAACTTATAGGATGGTTTTTAATATTTATAGGACTTTTATTTGTATTTCTCGGTTGCCTTGGTCTTGTCAGAATGCCTGATGTTTACTGCCGTCTTCAGGTATCTACAAAATGTGTCACTCTTGGTGCTGGAGCAATTCTTTTTGGTGCATTTTTAATAAGTGGTTTTTCAAGTATTGGTTTTAAAGCATTACTCTGTATTGTCTTTTTGTTTTTAAATTCTCCAACCGCTGCTCATGCTCTATCCTATGGTGCTTTTGTTTCAGGAGTAAAACCTGTTGAAGGGACAGAAATAGAAGAGGAATTACTTGAAGGAGAAAAATGAATGCATGAACTCTCTGTTGTTAACAATATTCTTAAAATAGTTGAAAGAGTTTGTGAGGAAAATAATGCAAAAAAAGTTCTTAAAATAAATATCAAAATAAATCCTTACAGTTGTCTTGATGAAGAAAATTTAAATTTTATTTTTTCCTCAATAACAAAAGAAAAAGAAATTTATAAGGATACAAAAATTGAGGTAAAAAGGAGTTTAAACCCGTCTGAAAGAGAATACATAGTTGAAAATATTGAAATTGAGGTATAGAAATGTTTAAAGTCATAAAGGTTGAAGAAAGTATTTTTGAAGAAAATAAAAAAATTGCAGAAGAGGTAAAAGATATTCTTGAAAAAAATAAAGTTTTTTCTTTTAATGTAATGGGTGCTCCTGGAAGTGGAAAAACATTATTTATTGAAAAAACAATAGAAATACTTAAAGAAGAATTTAAATTTGGAGTTATTGAAGGAGATATTGAAGGAACATTTGATGCAGAAAGATTTAAAAGATTTGATATTCCAGTTGTTCAGATAAATACAGGAGGTGGATGCCATCTTGATGCAAATATGGTAAAAAATGGAATATTGAATTTACCACTTGAAAAAATTGAAATACTCTTTATTGAAAATGTTGGAAATCTTGTTTGTCCTGCTGAATTTGAAATAGGTACAGAAAAAAATATTGTTGTCTCTTCAATTACAGAAGGCGAAAATAAAGTTTCTAAATATCCCCTTATGTTTAAAGTTTCTCATATCTGTATTTTAAATAAAATTGACCTTCTCCCATATATTGAATTTGATATTGAAAAATTTAAAAAAGAAATTAAACAAATATCACCTGATACATACTTTATAAAACTTTCTTCAAAAACAGGTGAAAACTTTTCTGAATGGATAGAATACTTGAAAGGATTAAAAAGGGAGAAAAAGTAGCAATTATTGGGATTGGAAACAGATTAAAAGGGGATGATGCTGCTGGAAGTATAATTGCTGAAAAACTAAAAGAAAAAGTAAAGAATGAAAATTTACTTGTTATAGATGCAGAAATAAATCCTGAAAATTACATAGGAGTTATTAAAAAATTCAATCCTCCTTTTATACTCATAATAGATGCAATTGATTTCGGTTCTTTTCCAGGAGATTTTAGGATTTTTAAACCAGAGCAGATTAAGGATACAACAATTTCAACCCATAATTTTTCAATACCACTTTTAAAGAATTTGATAGATAATATTGAAATTTATATACTTGGAATTCAACCAGAAAAAATAAAACTTGGTGAAAATATAAGTCAAAAAGTATCAGAAACAATAGAAAAAATTATTAAAACCTTTTTAGTCCTTCTTCCACCTTAAAGGTGGACTTTGGAAATTAAGACAGGATAAGGTTTTTGAAGGGTAATTTTTTGTGGTAAAATTCAATTCAAATGGGATACTGTAAGATATGCAAAAAGGAAAAATTACTTTCAGAAAATCTTGGTATCTGTCTTGAATGTATAAGACAAAAACCAGAAGAAGCAATTTCTCTGGCAGATTATGTTCATAAAAAAGTAAGAGAAGGATTTAATCTTCCAGCATTCCCTCCAAAAACTGAAAATGGATTTAAATGTGAATTATGTTTTAACAGGTGTTCAATTGGTAAAAAAGAAAAAGGATATTGTGGATTAAGAGAAAACTTTAATGGTTTTTTAAAAAGTAAAGTCAGTCAGGATAAAGGAGTCCTTGATTTTTATTATGACCCAATTCCAACAAATTGCTGTGCTGAATGGTTCTGTGGTGCAGATATTGAAGGGAAAGGGAAATATAATCTTGCTGTATTTTTTTATGGTTGTTCATTTGACTGCCTTTTTTGCCAGAATTATTCCCATAAATATATTGAGAAAGGAAAAATTTTATCTATTGAAAATTTACTGAAATGGGCTATTGATGATAGAGTTTACTGTATTTGTTTTTTTGGAGGTTCTCCAGAACCGCAATTCCCTTTTATCATTAATTTCTGTGAAGAATTAATGAAAAAAAGAAAAATAAGGATCTGTTTTGAATGGAATGGTAGCGGAAATGAAGATTTTGTAAGAAAAATAGGAGAAATTGCTCTTAAAAGTAAAGGAATAATTAAATTTGATTTAAAAGCATTTGATGAAAATTTGAATATTGTTTTAACGGGTGTTTCAAATAAAAAAACATACCAGAATTTTAAATTGATTGCTAAAGAATTTTTAAAAAAAGCGGATTATCCATTACTGACAGCAACAACTCTTCTTGTTCCTTATTATATTGATGAAATTGAAGTTGAAAAAATATCAAAGTTCATTTCAGATTTAAGTCATGAAATTCCCTATTCACTTTTAATTTTTTATCCTGAATTTTATTTAAAAGATTTACCTGTAACTCCAAAAGAAACTCTTTATAAATGTTATAATATTGCAAAAAAATATCTCAAAAAATTACATATTGGAAATCTGCATCTTTTAAACTTAATTTGAAAAAAAATTTTTTTATGATATTATTGAATAAATACGATATTATAGGAATAAAATGAAAGTAAAGGTAGTTGAAAAGATTATGAAAATTATTGAGGTTATTGCAAGTGGAAAAAATGAGGGCTATTCTGTTGGTGAAATTTCCAAAATTTTGAATTTAAAGATTACAACAGTCCACTCTCTTTTATCCACTCTTCTTTCCCTCGGTTATTTATGTAAGGATGAGAAAACGAAAAAATATAAAATTTCTGACAAACTTCTAAATATCTTTTCACCCCTTATTAATAAAAATATTCTTCTTAAAGTTGCAGAACCTGTTATGAAATCTCTTGCAGAAACAATTAAAGAATCAGTTGTTCTTGGTATTTTTTATAAAGGAGAAAGATATACAATTGCACAGGCAAATTATGAAGGACATATTTTGAATGTAAATCTGAATATGTTTCAAAAATTCTCTTGTTATTTAACAGCAACAGGAAGAATTTTACTTTCTTACCTTCCTGAAGAGGAAGTTAAGGAATATATCAGAAAAAATGGTTATCCAAAAGAAAATTGGAAAAATATTAAAAATTATGAAGAATTGAAAAAGGAATTTGAGAAAATAAGGAAAAATAAAATTGAAATTATTGAAAAAGAAAACACAATTGCAATTGGAGTTCCTATTTTTAACAACAAAAAAGAAATAGTTGCTTCTCTTGGAGTTTATCTTCCAAAAATAAGGTTTAAAGGAGAAAATAAGGAAAAGATAACAAATGAACTTAAAAAAGCAGGTGAAGAAATAACTATTAAACTTGGAGGTAAATATGAATAAAAAATTAACAGAAGAGGTTAAAAAATATGCAAAAAAAATTGGAGCAGATATTGTTGGAATAGCAGATGTTGAAAGATTTAAAAATGCACCAGAAAGAATGAGTCCAAAAGGTCTTCTTCCTGAAAGTAAAAGTGTTATTGTCTGTGGAATTCATCATCTTGACGCATCTGTTGAACTTGGTGGAGAACCAACCCCTCATAATATGGGACCTTATGGAAGTCAAAGTTCTGTTATGAATCCAAAACTTGATGATATTTCTTTTTCAATAGCAAGATTTCTTGAAGACAAAGGATATAAGACACTTCCAATAGTATCAAGCAATATATGGAGGTATAAAGGTTATAAGGATTTAAAGGTCCATTTTGCACCTGATATTGCCCATAGATACGCAGCAGTTGCTGCAGGACTTGGCGAGATTGGTTGGAGTGGTCTATTTTTACATCCTGAATTTGGTCCAAGGGTCCGTCTTGTAACAATTATTACTGAGGCAGAGTTAGAACCAGACCCTATGTATGAAGGAGAAAAATTATGTGATAAATGTATGGAATGTGTTAAAAATTGTCCTGTAGATGCTTTCAGAAAAGAAGTAAAAAAAATAAATGAGATAGAAATTGGAGGTAAGTTTTTTAAATTTCCTGATACAAATAAATGGAGATGTGGATGGGCTGAAAATTTTGGTTTAAATCTTGCCTTGAAAATACCTGAAAAAGTTGAGGAGGATGTAATTCTTGAAAACCTTGAAAAATATGGTTCTTTTGCAGGAGAGGAAGGAAGCTGTTTAAAGTTCTGTATGATACCACAAAAAAGATATTATGATAAAAATTATTGTAGGGCTCCGAGAAGGAAAAAAGAAAAAAAAGAGATTAGAATTGAAGAAATTAAAAAAATACTTAAAAAATACAAAATAGATTATTTCTGTATAAAGGAAAAGAATTTTTTCAAAAATGATTTTTCTATAAATCCATCTCTTCATCTTCCTGATGTTTCTTCTATTATCTCTATAGGAATTAAAAAACCTGCTGATACAAATACAGAGATTGAAAACTATATAAAATGGAGATTGATTCAGTATACTGCTTTTGAAATTGCTCATTACTTTGATTTAAATGGTTATTCAGGAATTACAGGAACAAAGATAGATGATAATCTTGTCGCACAGAAAACTGGAATTTGGGAGGAAGATACATTTTATACAACAGTTCTTGTTAGTGCTAAATTGCCTGAAATTAAAATTATAAGAAAGCCGGAAAAAGAGAAAATAGAAA
>DAORXQ010000036.1 GCA_035371905.1 bacterium
GGTCATTGAAAACAGGGGATTTCTTAAATTCAAGAAAGGATAAACATGTCTGGGTAAAATGGATGGAATTAAGAATCCATAATGATGTAAAGGCGATTGAAACACCAACAGGTTTTATCCCTATATATGAGGACTTGAAAATTTTATTCAATGATGTCTTGAAAAAAGAATATTCTAAAGAAGATTATATTGAACAGTTTACAATAAGAGTTCTAGAAAATTTAATGAAGATTGAAAGAGTTTTAAAATTCTGTAGAGAAAAAATTGAAGAAGCGCCTGATGAAGTTTTTGAAGTTTTAAATCAGCAGAAAGAAAGATTAATAAAGGCAAGGGAAAAATTTGGTGATTATATTTCTCCTGAAAGATTTATTTAAAAATTAAAAATGGAGGAGGTATGGAACTTTTATCTGAAAGAGCAAAATTGTTAAAACCATCAGCAACAATGGCATTGAATAAGAAGGCAAAAGAAATGAAGGCAAAAGGACTTGATATTGTAAATCTGACTGTTGGAGAACCTGATTTTGATACACCTGAGGAGATTAAGGAATATGCAATAAAAGCGATGAAAGAAGGTTATACAAAATATACAGAAGAAAAAGGATTAAAAGAATTAAGAGAAGCAATATGTGAAAAACTTGAAAAAGAGAATAAACTTAAATATGAACCTGAAGAAATTGTTGTTTCAAATGGAGCAAAACATTCCCTTTTTAATATTTTTCTATCAATTTTAAATCCCGGAGATGAAATTATAATACCTGTTCCTTACTGGGTAAGTTATCCTGCAATGGTTTCTATATGCGGAGGAGTTCCTGTTTTCTGTAATTTCAATGAAAAATTTAAAATAGACATAGATGACTTAAAGAAAAAAATCACAAAAAAAACAAAGGGTATAATTTTAAACAGTCCTTCAAATCCAACAGGTATTGTATATGATAAAAAAGAACTTGAAGAAATTGCAGAAATAATTATTTCAAATAAAATTTTATGTATTTCTGATGAAGTTTATGAAAAAATTATATTTGACAGTGAATATTTTTCAATTGCTTCACTTTCTGATGAAATAAAGGAGTTGACAGTTGTTGTAAATGGTGTTTCAAAGACATTTGCAATGACTGGCTGGAGAATTGGATACACAGCATCAAAAAGATACCTTGCCGATGCTTTTGGGAAAATACAGGGACAGACAACTTCTGCACCTTCAACAATATCCCAGAAAGCATCAATTTATGCAATAAAAGAAGGAGAAAAATTATACAGAAATATGATTGAAGAATTTAAAAAAAGAAAAAATTTCCTTGTTGAAAATCTTTCAGAAGAAATTAAATTTCCTTATCCAGAAGGTGCTTTTTATATGTTTTTGAACTTTAAAAATATGGATTCAAAGGACTTTGCCGAAAAACTTCTTGAAGAAAAACTTGTTGCAACAGTTCCTGGATGTGAATTTGGAGTTGACAATTATATAAGAATATCTTATGCTACAAGTATGGAGAATTTAAAAAAAGCAGTTGAAAGAATAAATGAATTTGTAAAGGAGAATAAATGAGAAAAATATCAATTTTAATTTTTTTGTTTTGTCCATTTTTTTTGTTTTCTCAGGAATATAAATTCAAGCAGTCAAAACCACTCAATTATACTTTTCAAATGAAAGGAGATGTCAACTTAAATTATCCTGGAACAAATGAAAAATTTAATGTTTTTGCAAAAGGAAATTTAAAAATTGAAACTCTTGGAATTGAAGAAGAAGTATATATTCTTAAAATTACTCCATTTAAAACAATTGTAAAAGTTGATGAACAGGTACTTGAAGATATAACCAATATTGAAACAGGAATTTCTTCTGTTATATCAACAAGTTTAGTAAAAATGAAAAATAATGGTGAAATTATTGAAATGGCAGAGACAAATAAAGGGATTCTTTCTCTTTCTCAGGTTCTAAAACTTCTTCCTGTTTTCTCTGAAAATTTATCTTCTGGGAAAAAATGGAAACAGACGATACCTGCTTTTAATTTTCCAGGAATTCCAATGTGTGCACTTGAATTTAATTATTCATATGAGAAAAAAGGAAATTCAGGTTTAATTCATTTAACAGGAATACAGACAATAAAAGAAACAAGGAAAGACAAAGATACGAAAATAACATTTGACGGTAAAAATTCTTCTAAGGGAAGTTTTGTTTTTAATGAGGATGAAGGCGAGATAAGTAATTTTAACGGGAATTTTTTACTTGACCTTAACACAAAATTTGAAATTCCTCCCTCTCCTGATGTAAAAGAAAAAAAAATAGAAACCCTTACAATAAAGATAAAACTTAATCTAAATATAACACTTTCTAAACTTACCTCTTGATATTTTAAAAAACCTCTACTTATTTATCCTTTTGTAAGTAAGAAATGTAAAATAAAAATTTTTGACATCTTTAAATCTGTCCTATTAAAATAATAACTTAACCAAGGAGGCAAAAATGATTTATAAAAATGTTGAATTGTATAATGTAGAAGAAATAAGGGAAGATAATGATGGATTACAGTTATTGAGAATTCCTGAAACACTGAGAAGTAAATTGAATGACAATGCTAAAAATGCTTCTTTATATCCTTCAGGATGTGAGATAAGATTTAATTTAAAAAGCGAAATATGTAAAATTGTCTTAAAAGGAATTAATGGAAATGGAATTTGTGAAGTTTTCTTTGGTGATTTTTTTGAAAGTTGGAGATTGATTAAAGGAGAACCAACTGAAATTGAAATAAGATACCCTCAAAATATTGAATATCTTTCAAAACTTTCAAAAGAAAAAAATTTAAAATTTGACCCGAAACTTGTAAGAGTTATACTTCCACATCTACTTATCACAAAAATTGTTGATATAGGAGGAGAATTTGAACTTCCAAGAAAAAATCAGACCCCTAAGGTTAAATATCTTGCCTATGGTTCTTCAATTACTCATGGAGCTACATCATTAAGACCAACTGGAACATATGCATCAAAAATAGCACAGATACTAAATGTGGACTTAATAAATCTTGGTTTTGGTGGTGGCGCTCATCTTGAAAAAGAAATTGCTGATTATATTGCTGAAAGAGATGATTGGGATTTTGGAACTTTTGAACTCGGAATAAATATGGTTGGTGGTTTTGAGGTTGATGAATTTGAAAAGAGGGTTGATTATTTTATTGAAAAGATTGTTGATAAAAAACCTGACAAATATTTATTCTTCATAGATATATTTCCTTTTTATATGGACTTTGACAACCAAGAAAAACAGGAAAAATTCAGGGAGATTGTAAAAAATAAAGTTAAGGAGGTAAATAAAGATAATGTAATTCATATTTCAGGATTTGATATTTTAAAAAGTTTAAAAGGGCTAACCTTTGATATTCTTCATCCTTCACCTTTTGGTATGGAAGAAATGGCTTATAATCTTGCGAATATTATGAAAAGTTATGGGTTGGTAGATTAAAAGGGAGGGAAAAATGCTTTACAGAAATATTGAGTTTTATAATGTTGAGGAAATTTTTGAAAGAGAAAACGGACTTCAGTTATCAAGAATTCCTGAAAGAGTGAGGGTTAAACTGAATGATAATGCAAAAACAAGAGCGATTATGCCTGCAGGGTGTGAATTAAGGTTTAGATTGAAAAGTCAGAAAGCAAAAATTGTGATGAAAACAGATACAGAAGTTGTCTGGAGAAATGGAATATGTGAGATTTATTTTGGGGATTTTTTTGAAAGATGGTATTTTGTAAGTGAAAATCCAAGTATAATTGAAATTCAATATCCACAGAATCTTGAAAAATTAAAAGAATTAAAGAAAGAGAAAGGATTGAAGTTTGACCCTGAAGTTGTAAGAATTATACTACCTCATTTAGTTGATTTAAGAATTCTGGAGATTGAAGGAGAATTTAATCCACCTGAAAAAAATCAAGTCCCTGATAAAAAATTTATTGCCTATGGTTCTTCAATTACTCATGGTGGTTTTTCAATTGTTCCAAGTTATACTTATGTTTCGAAGACAGCATATATTCTCGGTATGGATGCGATAAATCTTGGTTTAGGGGGAGGAGCACATCTTGAAAAAGAAATTGCTGATTATATTGCTGAAAGGGATGACTGGGAATTTGGGGTATTTGAACTTGGAGTAAATATGGTTGGTGGTTTTGAAGTTGACCAGTTTGAAAAAAGGGTTGATTATTTTGTTGAAAAGATAGTAAAAGAGAATCCTGAAAAATATCTGTTTTTTATTGATATATTTCCATTTTATATGGACTTTGATAATCAGGAAAAACAGAAAAAATTCAGGGAAATCGTAAAAAACAAAGTAAAACAGATAAAAAAGAAAAATGTAATTCATATCTCAGGTTTTAAAATTTTGAAAGATGTAAGAGGCCTTATGACAGATAGAGTCCATCCTTCATCACAGGGTTTTGAGGAGATGGGATACAATCTTGCTTCAATCCTGAAAAAATATGTTGTTTGAAAGAGAAAAATAGTTCAGTGTAAAAAAGTAAATTTTATGAGAAAATATTTGAAAGAACTTTTAATTATTTCATTTCCCCTCATTATAAGTTCAAGTATATGGACTATTCAGCATTTTGTTGATAGAATGTTTATTTCATGGTATTCAGTTAAAGCACTTGCAGCAGTATTACCCGCAAGTTTTTTAAATTTAACAACTACAAGTATTTTTGTTGGAACTGCCTCTTTTGTGAATACTTTTGTTGCTCAGTACTACGGAGCCGAAACATATGAAAAAACAGGTGAAATTGTATGGCAGGGTTTATATCTGGCTCTTATAGGTGGCATTTTACATTTTCTTTTTATTCCACTTACTCCATTTATGTTTTCAATTTTTGCTCATGAAAAAGAGGTCTTAAGTTATGAAGTTATTTATTTTCAGATTCTCTGCGTTGGTGCTTTTTCTGTAATTGCTTCTTCATCTTTATCTTCATTTTTTTCAGGAAGAGGGAAAACAAATATTGTTCTTTTTGTCAGTTTTCTCCAGACAACTTTAAATCTGATTTTTGATTACCTTTTGATTTTCGGGAAATGGATATTTCCGGAGATGGGAATAAAAGGTGCAGGTATTGCTACAGTTATTTCTGGATATTTTTCATTTTTTGTTTATCTTTTATTAATCTTTCAGAAAAAAAATTTAATGTATGGGATTAAAAATTTCAGGTTTAATAAAGTACTTTTTAAAAATCTTTTAAAATACGGTGTTCCAAGTGGTATGCATTTTTTTCTTGATATTTCTGTCTGGACTATTTTTTTACTTATAATAGGTAAACTTGGAGTTATTCCTCTTTCTTCTTCAAATATCGCTTTTAATATAAATACAGTTGCTTTTATGCCGATGATAGGAATAGGTACAGGTGTTTCAATACTTGTTGGTCAGTATATTGGGAAAGGGAAACCAGAGATAGGAGAAAAAATAACTTATATTGGATTTTTGATTACTTTTATATATATGTGTTCAATTGCTCTTACCTATATTATATTTCCTGATTTCTATATTAAGTTTTTTAGACCGCGGGTTTATACAGGTGATTTTGAGCAGGTAAGGAATTTAACAGTTATACTTTTGAGGTTTGTTGCTTTTTACTCAATTTTTGATACTATGAATGTAATTTTTCTTTCTGGACTGAGGGGTGCAGGAGATACAAAATTTATTATGAATGTTTTTTTATTTGCCACAATTTTTATTTTTCTTATTCCTCTTTATATCTGTACTTTCATTTTTAATTCAGGGATATTTATAGGTTGGTCTATTGCAACGTTATATGTGATAGTTATAGGGTTCAGTTTTTTTATAAGGTTTTTAAAAGGAAAGTGGAAGAAACTTAAGGTGATTGAGACACCTGTTCTGTTATGATATAATTTTAATCCCACCTTATGAGGTGGGGAATTAGTAGGAAGGATAATGAAGAAAAAGAAAATGATAAAAAGGAGGGAGAATGGAAGATAGAGAAAAGATGGTTAGTTTTCTTGCTTATTTTTTTGGTTGGATTTCAGGACTTATTATTTTTTTAACGGAAAAGAAAAGTGAATATATAAGATTTAATGCTATGCAGAGTATAATTTTTAGTGGAGTTTTAACTGTTATTTATATTTTCATCTCTATTGTTTCTCTCATTCCTTTCATAGGTAAAATTCTATCTTTAATTCTCCATCCTCTTGTTTATCTTGCAGGAACAGCGATATGGATTGTGCTTCTTATTAAGTCATTCAAAGGAGAGTATTTTAAACTTCCTGTAATTGGCGATTATGCAGAGAAATATTCAAAAACGCTATGACCCTTTTGTCCACCTTTAAGGTGGGATGTGGAAATGAAGGCAGGACAAGGAATGAGAAAGGCAGTTAGATAGGAGTGAATAAATGGAAGAGGGAAGTTTGTTTCATGTATTTACAAAAAGTATTGCTGGCTATAAAGTTTTTAAAAGTAAGGTTGATTACAGGAGGATGGTTGAGACAATCTGGTATTATATGGATGAAAGAACGGCAAAATTTTCCAGAGTTATTGACTTAAAAAAAGAAAATAAAGGAGAGCCAGTTGTAAGAATAATATGTTACTGCATAATGCCTACACATTTACACCTTGTTTTAGAAGAAAAAAAAGAAAAAGGAATTTCACAATTTATGAGTAATATTTTAAACAGTTATGCGAGATACTTTAATTTAAAATATAAAAGAAAGGGACATTTATGGGAAAGTAGTTATAAAAGGGTACTGGTAGAAACAGATGAACAGTTACTCCATCTGACAAGATATATACATTTAAATCCGACAACCGCAGGCATAGTGAAGAAACCAGAAAACTGGGAGTTTTCTTCATACAGGGAATATTTAGGTAATGAAAAGATTTTTTTAAAAATATGCTATTTTGATGATATTATAGAAATAAATCCAAAAAGTTATAGGGAATTTGTAGAGGATTATATTGATTACGAGAAGGAATTACACAGGATAAAAGGGTTGGTAAAATTTGAATCTGAAAATCCTTGACAGACAAAGGTTTTCCAAGCCCACCTTAAAGGTGGGAGGGAGGAGGAAAAATGAAGGTGGCGTATCTTGTTGGAAAAAAGAAAATAGTTATAGAGGAAGAAAAAAATCCAGAGATTGAAAGAGAAGATGATGTGCTTGTAAGGGTTAGATGTGTTGGGATTTGTGGTTCTGATGTTCATTATTTTCTTGAAGGAAGAATTGGAGACCAGATTGTGAAGGATAAGATAATTGTTGGACATGAGGCAAGTGGAGAGGTTATTGAGGTTGGAAAAAATGTAAAAAAGTTGAAGAAGGGAGATAAGGTTGCAATTGAGCCTGGAATAAGTTGTGGGAAATGTGAGTTCTGTATAAAGGGAAAGCCAAATATATGTCCGAATGTAAAATTTCTCGGTACTCCTCCGGTAAATGGTGCTTTCAGAGAATATATGGTTATGCCTGAGGAAAATTTAATCAAAATACCTGATGGGCTTGAATATGAAGAAGGAGTTTTATCTGAGCCACTTGCGATAGGAGTTTATACTGTAAAATTAAGTCAGATTGAAACCGGAGATGATGTTGCTATTCTTGGAGCAGGACCGATTGGACTTTCTATTCTTTTTTCAGCAAGAATAAGTGGAGCAAATAGAATTTTTGTTTCTGATTTGATAAAGGAGCGACTTGAATTTGCAGAAAAGATAGGGGCTAATTATACTGTTGATGCTAAAAAGAATGATATTACAGAAATTGTGAAAAAAATCACAAATAATAGAGGAGTTGATATTTCTTTTGAAGCAGCAGGGAAAAGAGAGACATTTAGGCAGGTTATTCATACAAGCAGGATTGGAGGAAAATGTGTTTTTGTTGGAATTCCTACTGAAGATACAGTTGAGTTTGAAGCACATATAATGAGAAGAAAGGAACTTAAACTTATAAATATAAGAAGGAGTGCTTTCTGTACAGAGATTGCTTTAAATTTGATGAAGAATTCAGAACTTCCTTTTAAAGAGATGATAACGCATAGATTCCCTTTTGAAAAAATTGAAGAAGCACTTAATCTTGTTGCAGAATACAGGGATGGAGTTATAAAGTGTGTTGTCAATATATGAGGGAGGGGTAAAATTAGGTCTCAAAAAGGTTGAAAGACAAGGATTCCCAATGTCCACCTTAAAGGTGGGCAGAGGAGAAGGTGGGAAGAGGAGGAGGTTGGGAGGAAGGAGGCAAGGATGGAAGTAGTAAAGAAAATTGAACAAGTAAGGAAGATTGTAGGAAAGGCGAAAAAAGAGGGTAAGGTTATTGGATTTGTACCGACGATGGGATATTTGCATAAAGGGCATATTTCATTGATAAGAAGAGCAAAAAAAGAATGTGATTTTGTTGCTGTAAGTATTTTTGTTAATCCGACACAGTTTGGACCGAATGAAGATTTTGATAGATACCCGAGAGATTTTGAGAGAGATAGGAAAATTCTTGAAGAGGAGAAGGTGGATTTAGTATTTTTTCCAGAAGTTGAAGAGATGTACCCTTATGATTTTAAAACTTGGGTTTATGTTGAAAAATATTCTGAAATACTTGAAGGGAAATTTAGACCGGGTCATTTTAAGGGAGTTTGTACGGTTGTTATTAAATTGCTCAATATAGTTCAGCCGGATAAGAGTTATTTTGGATGGAAGGATGCACAGCAACTGATTATTGTAAAGAAGATGGTTGAGGATTTGAATTTACCATGTGAAATAATAGGATGTGAAACA
Organism: bacterium; assembly: GCA_035371905.1. Lineage (NCBI taxonomy): Bacteria > bacterium. The sequence goes on from DAORXQ010000036.1 coordinate 8,725, forward strand.
GTAAGAGAAGATGATGGACTTGCAGAAAGTTCAAGAAATGTTTATTTGAATGAGGAAGAAAGGGAAAGAGCGACTTGTTTATACAGGGCACTTAAAAGAATTGAAGAGATGGTGAAAAAAGAAAAGATATATGATTGTAAAAAGTTAATTGAAGAGGGGAGAAAAATTATAGAGAAGGAAAATGTAGAAATTCAGTATCTTGAAATAGTTAGAATATCTGACCTTATGCCAGTTGAAAAAATTGAAAAGGATGTTATTGTTCTTGGTGCGGTAAAAATAGGAAATGTAAGGTTGATTGACAATATAAGATTAAATGGATTTGAAAACCTTTGATAATCAGGCGACTTCCAGTCCCACCTTAAAGGTGGGAAAAAGTTGACTTGTAAAGGTGGGAAAAAGTTGACTTGTGACTTGGTTTTATAAATAGGTAAGATATAAAAATGAAAAGAAAAATTAAAACAAGGGGGAGAGATATGAAAACTTTTAATCTCCCCAAGGCCACCTCGTAGGTGTCTAAACGGGAAAAATGTGATATAATATTTTTAAGATGAAAAGTGAAAATTTTTATCATGTTTTTACAAAGAGTATAGCAGGGTATAAAATATTTGTGAAAGAGTCGGACTATAGGAGAATGCAGGAGATAATTTGGTATTATAGATATGAGAGGAAAAATAAATTTTCAAAGGTGAAGGATTTTATGAGTGAGGATTTTGGAGATAAACTTGTTGTTATAGTGAGTTATTGTATAATGCCAACACATTTACATTTTACACTTGGAGAGGAAAAGGAAGGCGGGATTTCAAAATTTATGGCAAATATATTAAATAGTTATACAAGATATTTTAATTTAAAACATAATAGGAAAGGACCTTTATGGGAAAGCAGGTTTAAATATGTTTTAATAGAGACACAGGAACAGTTATTACATTTAACAAGATATCATCATTTAAATCCTGTTGTTGCAGAATTAGTGAAAAAGCCAGAGAATTGGAAATTTTCTTCATATAGGGAATATTTGAATTATGACGGAGGACTTAAAATTTGTGAGTTTGAAGAATTGATAGATATGAGTTCATCTGAATATAAAAGATTTGTGGAGGACAATATTGATTATCAGAAAGAGATTCATAAAATTAAAGAACTTATTAAACTTGAAACACTTTGAGGGACAAGGATTTCCCGAGGACACCTACGAGGTGGGAGGAGGTTGAAAATGGAACTTACAAAAGAATTATATGAAGCGATAATAACGATAGTTGAGGATAAGGTAAAGGATATAAAGGTTACAAGAGAGGAGTTTGAGTTATTGAGAAAGGCAGTTTTAGATTTGACAGAGGCACAGAGGAAAGCAGAGGAGAGGTTGACAAGATTAGAGGAAGCGGTTGAGAGATTAGCAGAGGCACAGAGGAAAGCAGAGGAGAGGTTGGTAAGATTAGAGGAAGCACAGATAAGGACAGAAGAGAGGTTGGTAAGGTTAGAAGAAGCGGTAGAGAGATTGGCGGAGGCACAGAGGAAGACGGAAGAGAGAGTAAGTAGATTAGAACAAGTGGTAGAGAGATTAGAGCAGGCAGTAGAAAAATTAGCAGAGGCACAAAGGAAGACAGAGGAGAGAGTGGGTAGATTGGAAGAAGCGGTAGAAAAATTAGCAGAGGCACAAAGGAAGACAGAGGAGAGAGTGGGTAGATTAGAAGAAGCGATGGAGAAATTAGCAGAGGCACAGAGAAGGACAGAAGAGAAGTTGGGAAAGTTAGAAGAGACACAGAGGAATTTACAGATAGAGATAGCAAAACTTTCAGATACAATTGGATTTGGAATTGAAGATGTTGCAAAAGTTGTTTTACCTGGATATCTTGAGAGACATTATAAAATAAAAATAGGAGAGATAGAGAGAAAATTTTTCCGAATAGAAAATAAGGAAATAGAGGTTAATCTTTATGCTGAAGGAAAAAAGGGAAGTAAGAAAATTTATCTTGTCGGAGAGGCAAAATCAAGGATATATGAAAGGGATGTTGAAAAATTTATAAGTGAGAATATGTTATTTATTGAGAAATTTGGAGAGAAGAATATAATAAAAGTTCTTTTTGGGTTTTACATTCATCCATCTGCTTCTGAAATTGCAAAGAAAAATAAGATATTACTTGTTGCTTCTTATATGAGATAATTAGATATGAAAAATATTGAGAGACAATAGTTGCCAAAGGACACCTACGAGGTGGGGGAGGGAAATTGACAAAAGTTTAATTGGTGATATAATTAATACAAAAAAGGAGCTAAATTGAAAATTTTTAAATTTTTTCTTTTCTCTTTCTTCCTCTTATTTTGTTTAAATGTTTTTGGTCAGCCTCACTTTTCATATTCTTTGAGTGGTGCTCATATTAGAGGGATATATCGCGTTACTTGGGAGGAGTCTAATCCTCCTAGTCCTCCTTATACATTAGAGATTTCTATAGACGGAGGTTCCACTTGGGATTTTTTATGTAGTGGATCGAACACCTATTTTAATTTTAATACAGAAGGAAAGCCCAATGGTCCTGCTATGTTGCGAATAATAGACCATGAAGGTGGATCTGATCAAGTAAACATCACCATAGATAATACTCCGCCAGATTCAGATATAAGAATTTTTGGGACTGTAAGGGTTGGAAGTACAATTAGTTATACAGGAAGTTGGAGCGATAATTTGTCAGGACCTGTTATAGTTAAGGAAGCATGGTTATATGGAGATACAGATACTGATACAAGTAATGCTGTAAAGATTAAAGATTTGACTATTTCAGAAACGCCAGTAGTAAATAATGATGGTTCATATTCTGGAAGTTTTACTCTTACTTCAGATTTAAATATAGGACAATATAATTATTTGTTTGTAAAAGTTGTGGTTGAGGACCAGGCAAAAGATGATTTGGGAAATGGAAATAGAACAACGGATTGGTCAAATTCACTTCAAGTTCCTCATATCACAGGGATTACAATTACTTCTCCAACACAAGATGCAAAATGTAGGGATACGATAAAAATTAAATGGGAACCTAGTGGAACTACAAATGGAGATGAAAATTATCAAGTTTCTATCTCTGGAACTATAATATATGAAGGGACTGCAACTGAAACTACATGGGATACAAATTCTTTTCCTGATGGAAGATACACAATTAAAGTGTATGAGACAGGTTCAGGAATAGAAGATACTTGTGATATAATAGTTGATAATATTCCTCCTACAATAAGTTTGGTCAATATTTCACCTGAACTTGATGATGGAATAATACCTGATACGGAAAAAGGTAATAATGGGAGACATGTAATCTGGATAAAAAAATCAGGATGGTATAAAACAAATCCTACTTTAAATTTAAGGATAAGTGACCCTGTTGCATCTGATGGAAGTTGTGCTGGAATTAAGGCAGTTGCTTATAGATTTGTGGTTGATAGTAATGGACAAGAATGGCAAATACGTACTTATTCAGGAGAGCAATCAGTTGATTTATCAATTACAGTTAATGTTGAAGGGAAGAGCGTTTATGTAGAAGTTATTGCTGTTGATGATGCTCAAACTTCAATAACAGACCCTCAAATACCTATTTTAGGTTATAATGGGAATTATTCTAATTATTCTACTAAAGATGACTTTACTATAAAAGTAGATACTACGCCACCGCAGATATTAGGATTGAGGATTGATAAACTTCCTGATGGTCCAATTATAAATAATATTCACTGGTATAAGTCAGCACCTATTGTTAATGTAATTGCAGATGATAATTTAAGTGGAGTTCTTGAAGGAGTTGTTGCATTTACAGTTGATGAAAGTAATATAGATGATTTTAAATTTCCTTCATTAACGGAAGATACAGGGGTATATACTCTTGATATTCTTGATACAGATCGAAATGGGGAGGTTGAAAGGGTTGTTTTTAAAAAATATCTTCAGTCAATAGGAATTGAGAGAGAGTATCCTATTTACTTCCCTATCTTTAATAGTTATGGAAAAAAAATTAAAGTTAGAGTATGGGACAAAGCAGGAAATATAAGTGAGCAATATGTTGGTAATCCGTGGTATATTGAGGAAGATACTCAGGGAAATATTATAAGGGAAGAGCAAATTAGTTTATATGTTGATACTGTTCCACCTGATACAACAGCAGAACCTACTGGAACTTATATGCCAAAACAGTTTAAAGATATAGGGACCTATGAGAGAAGTTATACAGATAAATGGAGACATAATAAGAATTTTCCAAGACCAGAGGATTGTCCACCACCAAGTAATTATCCAAATGATTATGTTGATTATATTTACTATGCATCAATGAATAACAGGTTTTTAAATCCATTATCTATAACTTTAAATGCAGTTGATTCTTTATATGAGATTTTTGAACTTACAGATTTAACTGAACTTGATACTGAACTTAATAAAAGACCATTTACAATTTTACCTGGAAATCCTGATTATGACCCAAGATATGATTTCTTCTTTTCTGATTTTACATCTGATAATTTAGGAAGTGGAGTTCTTTCTGATTTAACAGGAATTCAATATAGAATAAGTTATGATAGTGAGAATGTTTTGGTTGATTTAAGGCAGGTTAAAAAGATTGGAGGAAAGTATTATGCAGTTGGAGAAAAAGGAGTTATTCTTGAAAGTTCAGATGGAGTTAAATGGAATGTTATGAGTTTTGATGATACTTCAAATCTTTATGGAATTTATGGGACTTCTGAAGATAATATATGGGCATGTGGAGAAAATGGAAGGGTAATAAAATATGATGGAGTAAGTTGGGGAAGGATTGATATAGGGATTGATTGGTTTGGTCTTGGTTTTTCTCCTTTAAATCTTCCTGCTTTATATGGTATTTATGTAAATGGTAATGAAATATGGGTTGTAGGAACTGGAGGGACTATATTATACAGTAGCACCGGAGGAACAAGTTGGATTACTCAGGATTCAGGTGTATCTGTTAATCTTTATGGAATTTGGGGGAATGGTAGTAATATTTATGTAGTTGGGGCTTCTGGAACAATTTTAAAATATGATGGATCAAGTTGGACTAAAGACACTCCACCTGTAACTGGTGATTTATATAGCATTTGGGGAGATGAGAGCGATATTTATATTTTTGGTGATATTGAAGTTCTTTCAAAGATTGGGTATTTAAAGTATAATTATAATGATTCAAGATGGGATTTAAATTCAACAAATATACCTTCAATAAAGAATAATAAAAGAAGATTGCCGATTTATTCAATAAACGGGGATGATTCAAAAATTTATGTTTCAGGAAGGAATGGGACTGTTTTACAATTTGATAGTAGTTGGTCAGATATTTCACCAACTGGAGTAAGAGAGACAATTTATGGAGTATTTTCTGAATTGGTTGATAGTGATACAAATTTAGTTATAGTTGGTGGTAGTGGACTTACAGGTAAAGGGATAACAGATGGCTGGCAGATAAGTAATAAATGGGAACAGTGGAAAAATTATTTAGAAGGTTATATTACTTTGCCTTCTGGAACGACTTCAATTGAGTATTTTGCTATAGATAATATTGGAAATGAGGAAAACCATCATAAGATTGTTGACCCTGGAAGAGGAATAAGGAAGATTGTATATGATGGAAAAGGTACAGGTAATTTAAGAAGTGATGATTCTGTTCCTGACCCTGATTTGGTTATTACTTCTTCCACAGGAAAAAATAGTTTAGGATGGTATAAAGAACAGGTTAAATTACAAATAATTTATAACAATGAAAACGATTGGCTTGACCCATTACCAACAGGAGAAATAGGAAGTGGTATTAAAAAGTTTCAGTTTGCGCTTGTTAAGGATCCAAAGGAAGCAGATTTTATTGATTATGTAGCAGATAAACAGGCACCTAAGGAAATTACCCTTGTTGATGGAATATATTACTTATCATACAGAGCAGTTGACAATCTTGAGAATAAGAGTGGAGACCAGTTTAAGCCATATCTTGTTTATGAAGAAAATCCAGTTAAAATAGATACAACAAAACCAATTACAAGTATAACACCAACAGGACAGGGAACATATCAATTAAATGCAAGTGATTCTTTATCAGGAGTGCAAAAGATACTTTATAAATTCAGTCAACCAGTTCCAGAAGATGAATATGGTGGTGAAAATGGAGATGTAAATGAATATACAGAGCCATTTACAGTTCCAGGGGGAACTACAAAAGTTTACTATTGGAGTATAGATAATGCAGGGAATAGTGATTTTTATAATGTTTATATTGTAGGAGCAGAGGATACAGTAAAACCGCAGAGTACACTTGAACATGTTTCTGGGAGTATTTATCCTGATATAAGTGCAAGTAAAATTTATGTTAC